>JADJNH010000005.1:512500-777500 GCA_016714365.1 Candidatus Vicinibacter affinis
ACATTATCTCAGCTAATAAAAAATACAAAAAGAGCGAAGGGACAATACAGCTAAGAAGAAAACTCTTCATTTTATCGCAAACGTCAAAAGATCAATAGCTTGTCCCGCTTGGGGGAAGTATGTCTTTGGAACAATAAAATGAAAGTGGAAAATTATTACCACAACCTGAAAGGTCAGAAGAAAGTCAATGGTGAAAATAGTCTCATTATGTTCGTTTACAACATCAAACGTTGTTTTTATATACTCGGTGTTCCAGAATTAACAGAAAAAATAAAAAATTGGGTATCTCCTTACAAGAAAGTCCCTATTTTTATTCTAAATTGGCTTTATTTTAGACGCCTATAGCTTGTTTTGCTTTGTCGACCTGTCACCCTCAATTTAAAACATTCAACTCTTACAACTACTAAAATTGCATTACATGAGATTACACGACGGATTTTACAAATTTTTGAATGGAATAATTTATATTTACACTCAGCCGTTGGTACCAAATTAAGGATAACCGTGATAAATAAACTTTATTAACAGGAGTTACCGAAAATCCTTTAAAGAGTAGGTAAAAACTAAATTGTATTTTTATGAAAAAATTATTGATTACTTTAACGGCAATAGTAATTGCCATCTTTTTCTTTGGGAAAGTTTATTCTCAAAATAGTTTTTCCGTTCATGCCGGACCATCATTTCCCCTTTCTGAATTTGGAGATGGCGATATTGATGATGATGATTCTGGTGGTGCTGGTGTTGGACTAAGTCTTGGAGGTAAATACCTATATCAACTCAATGACAAAGGTTTAGGCCTTTATCTTGGAGCTGATTTTAATTACAATGGATTAAAAAGTGATGTGAAGGATGATATAAAAGATGATTTTAAAGATCAATTTATATCAGATGTTGATATTAAATTTAGAAAATACATCAATGTACCAGTTACTGCAGGGCTAAATTATTCATTTAAAGGTAATGATAAAATTTCGTTATTTGTTAATATTGGAATCGGTGCTGATATTTTAAAGTTAACAAATATGACAGTTGAATTAGATAATGAAGAGGTAGAATTTAGCTATAAATTATCTACTCAAATTGCATATAAAATAGGAGGGGGTCTTCTGATAAATGACAAATTTATAATAGGAATGCATTACAATGGATTGGGGGAACATAATCTTAAAGGCGAAATTGAATATAACGGTGATAGTCAAGATTTGGATGATGCAAAATTAAAAGTGAGCCTGCTAACATTGACATTTGGCATTAAGCTCTAAAATAAACCGGTGCCAACATAGTGTAGCAGCAGTAAAAGTTTCAGTGGTTAATCAAGCTTTCAACCCCGCCTATACTTCGGTGGTGGCAGAAAGGAAGATAGTAGCCTGCAATCCCTTATTGCTGCTACACTCAGCCGTTGTAAACCATTTTAGAATAACTTACAGAATAAGCACTGCAATGAATAGCTAAAATTTATAATAATTATGGTCTTTTTAATAAAACACGAGCAAACGATTATTGCAATAATTTTAGTCTTAATTAACTTTTTGATTAAAGGTATTTTCCTTTCAAGTAATTCATTAGGAGGTGATGAACCTTTTAGTGTTTATCATGCTCAAATGGATATTGCTTCAATAATTAAATTACTTTCGGATGGGAATAATCCACCATTATATGAAATTATATTGAGTTTATGGGTAAAACTTTTTGGTATTTCCGAATTCTCTGTCCGTTTTCCTTCTTTAATATTCAGTAGTATTTCGGTTTTATTCGTCTTTAAATTAGGAACTAAGTATTTAAATAAACACATTGGACTTTACTCAAGTATTATTTTCATTTTCTCTAACTACCACATCCTATTTGCTCATGAGGCAAGAGTATATTCATTGTTAGGCTTGTTGTCTGTTGTTTCCATGTACTATTTTATGGGGGTATTACACCATATTACCGCTGAGATAGAATTAGATAATAAAGCAAAAACAACAGTTCGAAATAACTTAATCATTCTGATCACTATAAATATCTTGCTTATTTACTCTCATTATTTCGGTTTTTTTATTCTCATAACTCAGTTTATTTTTCTCGTTTTCAATGGAAAATTAATTCTAAAATATTGGCTACAATTACTAATTTGTATATTTATAATTGGATTACTTTACTTACCTAACATTTTTATAGTTTTAAATAGATTTATTGAATCTTCTTTAAATGGAACATGGGTAAGGGTTCCCAACGGGGTAGATAGTATTTATAACATGTTACGTCAATTTTCAAACGCCCCAGTTGTAGCCGTTTTTTGTATTTTAATTCTTGTTTCTGCATTTGTGAAATCTATAATATATAATAAGAGAGAACAGAAAAGTATACAAAATAGACTTGTGGTTTTTTGGTTTGTTTTTGTATTCTTTTTTATGTTTGGTATTTCATATTTAATTCCAATGTTCTTGGACAGGTATTTGATGCCTGCTGCAATTGCTTTTTGTTTGATCGTAGGTATCTCAGTAGATTATTTAATTAGAATTCATAAATATAGATATTTAATACCAACTATCATATGCCTGTTATTTGTGGCTACTGTTAAACCAAATATAACAAATAAGAGAAATGTTAAAGAAGCTGTTGATAAGATAAAAATGATTAAAGATTCTCATACACTTGTATTAATTTGCCCTAACCATTTTATATTAAACTTTGCATATTATTATAATAAAGAGATTTTTAAAGACTACAATACTAATAATATTTATTCAAACGTCAATAATTCTCTAAATTTGGAGAATGTTTATGGTGTAAACAGCATTACCGAAATAGATTTTAAAAAATGGAAGAAGATAGTTTTTTTAGATGCTGCTGCAAGTTTTTCATACCCTAATAACAATATAAATAGTGCATTAGATTCAAGTTACCAATTATTAAAAAAATATCATTTTTATGAGATATTTAACGTATTTGAATATAAAATGAAATAGTAAACGGGTAACAACACAAGGTATATTGCAAGCGGATTTCAAAGGTTTTCGTGCGTTTGTGGCTCTTAATTTTGGTAGGTATAAATTGTTTCCAGAAGTTTAGTTAAGAATTAAAGTATCCGTCCTACTAACTACACCTTGACAATGATTGTTTTGGATTATAGCTTTTGCAAAAAAGTATGACCAAGGAAGGTTTTAAGAAATTGTAAGATGGCTATAGGAATTGCAATGTTAATTTGATAAGATATTTAACAAGCAAGAATATGTCTATACCCCAATATTATTTCGTATCCGTTCTACTTAGTGCCACTTGCCATTGGTCACTATAAATAATAGCTTTGTGTAAAAAACATGACTATGGAAGTATTTGAGAAATTGCAAGAATACTATAGGAATAGCAATGTGAGTTTGAAAAGATACTTAACTGGGAAGAATATGTCTGTAAACCAATAATTGTAGATTCCGGCGGAATCTGCCCCTCCTATTCCGTTTCACATTGACCCCTTTTACCGGTGAAGCTGACCCCTCAAATTTTCAAAATTTGGGTCGTTTTCATTGTCATATTGTGGGTTATTCAGGTGATAAATTGCGACTGCCATTCCGGCGGAATCTGACCTTTTAGACTCATGACATTCCGGCAGATGTTGCCCCCCTGTTTTAGAAGAATGTTTTAATTGTAATTAACTTACGATTTACATATATTTTAATAGTCTCTAGTCTACAATAAATTAAATTAAATAACGTACATTTAATACTTTATTCGTCGTAATTTCTATTAATTAAATTATTTCCAAATGAAAAATCTATTTTTATTATCCTTTTCCATTCTGTTTATTTCATTATTTTCATGTTGCAAAAAAGAAACTACTAGTACTGGCCAAATCATTTTTTATGGAAATTGTTGTCATGATAAGTACAGTGTAACAATTGATGGACAAACTAAGACTTATGAAGCAACAGAAGTTCCACCACCGCCACCATGTGGTAGTATAAATTCCTATAGTGCAAATTTTATACTTCCTGTTGGTAAATATACCTTTACATGGACAAATACGGATGATAATAAAACATATTCAGGTACAAACTCTGTTACAATAACCGAAAATGGTTGTATTATGATTGATTGGCAATAATTATTTAATCAATATCCACTAAGGAAACAACAAAGTAGATTTTCATTGTTGCATCTGGTTTAAAATAGCTTTAATTTACTTGTTTGTATTATAATTTTAGTTTCTATTGAATCATCAAATAGTGAAATTCATTTAATCATTTTTGGAACATAAGTGAAAAAAAATCAAATTTAACTTTACAGATGGGTGCTATTTGATCACTAAAGATTGGAGTTTATTGACAACGTGTGATAATTCATATGATATTGGACTTACTCGTTATAGCAGACAGAAGGAATATGATTAGGACGCTAAAATATGAATTTTTTCATAAAAAGCTTCTAATGGTGATTTCCCATTCGATGTGCTATGGGTTCTGATGGTGTTATACCCCCCTTCAATTTATCTAAGTATTATTGATAATGCAGATTCTTGGTCTTTAAATTTATAGTTGTCTATGCATTCGCATTTGATTGTTTTAAAAAATGATTCTGCTACTGCATTTTCCCAGCAATTTCCTTTTCTGGACATACTTTGTGTGCAGTTAAATTTCTTTAGTAACAAAGTAAATTCTGCGCAGGCATATTGTAATCCGTTATTTGAATGAAACATAATTTGATTTTGCACTTGCAAACCACGTTTTCTGGCAGCTTTTTTGAAAGCTGCAATTGTTGTATCGTGGGCTGTCATGTTGTCGCTCGGATTCCATCCAACAATCATCCGGTCTGCTAAATCCATAACAATAGTGAAATACATCCAGCTATGGTTTACCCATATGTATGTAATATCACCAACCCAAACCTTATTTATTTGATCCACTTCAAAGTTTCTATTTAGTAGATTTTCTGGGACGAGATATTTATGTTTAGAATCTTTAGTAATAACAAGTTTTTTCTTCCTTCTGGCTTGAATTTTAATAGTTTTCATTATTATAGTTGATGAACTTTTAGACATTTGGAATTCTTTCTTATTAAGCTCTTGCGTAATTCTAGGGCTTAAATATGGCCCATGACATTTTTAAATTTAGCATGAATTATTTCCTTTAGTTTATGTTTAATTTCCTCTTTTTCAGGAACATAACCGAGCCATTTATAATATCCACTTTTACTTACATCAAATATTTTGAACATCATCTAAACAGAATAATTGTTTGAGAACTTTTCTTTGAAAGCAAATTTATCTTTTTTGGTGACGAGAAGATGCCCATGGCTTTTTTTAAGATTTCCTTCTCTAATTCAAATTCTCTTACTTTTTCCTTAAGGCAGCCAGTTCTTTTTCCTGGTTAGTACCTAAAGACTTCCCATGACCAGGGAAGGCATTTTCTGAGTATTGACCATAATGCCTACGCCAATTGTATAAAACATTCGGAGACAATGCAAAACGCTCAGCTACTTCAATAACTGATTGATTGTCTTCTAATGACATTTTGACAATCTCGAGCTTTTGCTCCTTGGTGAATTTTCTTCTCAATTTTAACATCTAATAAGATTTAATAGGTGAATTTATTAATTTTCTATCTTATCCTCCGATCCAATTTTGTGAGGAAGTCTATATAGCTTCACTTTATTAGATTTTAATGATTTATAAAAAATTGAGTAACTAAGATATTATCAAGAATTAATTGAGCAATTCCCTCAACTCTACTAATAGAGCAGTTTTTGAACAGAATATCAAACAAATATATAACTCAAAATAAGTTTATCTAAAGAGCTAAATTACAATGCTAGATTATTATTGAACAGTATCCGTCCTACTAACTACCGCTTGACAATGATTGTTTTGGATTATAGCTTTTACAAAAAAGTATGACCAAGCAAGGTTTTAAGAAATTGTAAGATGGCTATAGGAATTCCAATATTAATTTGATAAGATATTTAACAAGCAAGAATATGTCTATACCCCAATATTATTTCTGGAAGAGAAAGTACTGCCAGGCGCCAAAAGAATTGTTGTGTCAATTTGTGCACAGCACATTTAAGATAAATCAGAATTAAAATTCAGCAGATGTTGTCATACTCTTTCTGAAAGGAAAGGGATAATCTTCAGCAGTTATACTGGGTGAAAGATTTTATTATAATTAATCCGATCTTGAAATGATTCCATTTGCAAGCGGACATCAATATCTTATGTACACTGGAATTACTGATATGTGTAAAGGGTACAACGGATTGGAATTGTAAAGACTTTACTTGAAAGTAAACCCTTAGATTGGAATGTGTACCATTTTATAAAGAAGAAACTTATTCAGCTTAGACTTCTGGTTATTATACTGGTGTCTTGGTCTTGTTTTGAAGAGATTCGGAAGAGCAACGTTTGAATTGGTCAAAAGAGAATCTGCAGAAATTAAGTTAAGCATTAATTAGACACCCTTACCATGCAATATAGAGGGGATTAAATTGCGAGGGCTTCGATATAGAAAAAACATAAAATAGATGAAAAAGAATTGAATAAATATTTTGACAATTCAAAAAATATTCCAACCTTGTATGCGTGATTCAAGAAGATATAATAATTTCATTTTAAATAGAGATCCATGCTTATCAAAAGCAAAATCCAAAATTTACTTTTTTAAAACATAATCAATTATTTTATTATATAATGAAAAATTTACTATTATTATTTATTTATGCTTTTTCTTTTTGCTTAAATGGTCAGAGTTTTATTTTCTGTCCCAGAATAGAAACTGAAGAGAAATCTGGATTCGAAAAGGTCAAAGTATCTATAGTATTTCTTGACAGTCGATCATACAATAAAAAGCCAAAAGATAAATGCTCAAAATTAGATATAATTGACGAATTTACTCAATGTATAAGACGTACATATCCTGAAATGCAGTTAACTGTTTTGCAGGAATCAGACTTTTATAAAGAACCCTCAAAAGAGAATATGACTATAAAAGTAAAACTTAAAAAGTATGACGCTACATTTAGCGCAGGAATTTACAATTCAACAACTCAATATGAAGTTCAAATTTATGCATTTGCAGAAAAGGACAGCCTGATTGAGCAAACAGTGGAAGGTAAAGGAAAGGCATTCAACACGTTTGGCTATAGTAGTGGCAAATCAGCTTCAAATAAAAGTTTCAAGGAAGCTTTTGATAAGTTTATTGCATTACTTGAAAATGTACAAGCGTTAAATTTAAAATTAAAAAGTAGTGAACCAATAAAGGCAAATAGCCTCAATTCAAAAGCACATAGATTAAGGGAATTGAAAAAATTGTTAGATGAAAAAATATTGACTCAAGAAGAGTTTGATTTGGAAAAGAGGAAGATATTAGAGGAAAAAGAATAATATGCCATTATAAAATTACTTGCGATAATGCAAAAAGCAAACTTTATTTTTAGTATATAATATTTTGTGTTTAATTTGAATAATTGTATTCATTTGAACTTACATTATCTTATTTAAAAATTTTAAGAATATTGGAATATGTTAAACATTCATATGAAAATTAATAAATCTTTCTTGTTTCTATTTATAGGACTGTTGTTCAGTTGTTCTATAACGAATGTTAAGAAACAGAATAATGGGTCAACATCAAAAAACCCATCAGAAGTTAAGTTCACTATTTTACATTTTAATGATTTTTATGAGATAGCACCATTGGAAGGTGGTAAAATTGGCGGTGCCGCCAGGATAGCAACAGTCAGAAACAAACTTCTCGCAGAAAACCCAAATACTTATACAGTGTTAGCGGGAGATTTTTTGAGTCCTTCTTTGATTGGAACCCTAAAATTTGAAGGCGAGCGAATTCGTGGAAAACAAATGATTGAAGTCTTGAACGCCTTAGGATTAGATCTTGCTGCGTTTGGGAATCACGAATTTGATATTGATGAATCCGCACTTTTAAAAAGGATTAACGAATCAAATTTTGATTGGGTCTCAACCAATATTTTACATAAGACCTTACAAGGATCTGTACCATTTTCAAAGCAGGTTGCAGGAAGTTCACAAGAAATTCCCCAATATAAAATTGTTACTTTTAAAAATGAATTCAACCATTCAGTAAGGGTTGGATTTATTTCTCCATGCCTGCCTGCAAATCCTGTAAAATTTGTTGAATATGAAGATATTTTTACCAGCGTGGAAGCAACTTTAAGAATTATCGAACCCAAAGTTGATTTCGTAGTTTTATTGAGCCATTTGACAAAAGACGATGATCGGAGAATGGCTGAAAGATTTCCACAAATAAAATTAATTCTTGGAGGACATGAGCATGATCACATGTTATTTAACGCAGGGAATGCCATAATCGCAAAAGCGGATGCCAATGCCAAGACCGTTTATGTTCACAGAATAACCATTGATCCAAATAAAAGTAAGTTTAATATTAATCCCGAACTTGTCTCGTTAAACGAATCGGTAGTTTTGGATGGTAAGACGGGTTTGGTGGTGGATAGGTGGAAGTCAATAGAAAACAGATTGATGCGTGAGATGGGTTTTGACCCTGAAGAGCATTTATTAAGTCTTTCAAAACCTTATGATGCGAGAGAAACAGTGATCAGGAATATCCCTTCTTCTTTTTGTCGTATGATTGCAAAATCCATTAGTGTAGCCTTTCCGGAGAGCGATTGTGCTTTTATGAATTCAGGAAGTATCAGAGTGGATGATGTGCTCTTAGATAAACTTTCTCAATACGATATTCTAAGATCAATGCCATATGGAGGGAGTGTTTTATCGGTTAAGATGAAGGGAAGTTTGCTTAAAAAAGTACTTGACATTGGATGGTCCAGTAAAGGCCGGGGGGCATTTCTCCAGTGGGATAGGATTGAACGAACAGAAACCGGGAATTGGTTAATTCAGGAAAAAGTCCTTGAGGTAGATAGAGAATATCAAGTTGCCATGAATGAATTTCTTATGACTGGACTTGAGTCAGGATTGGATTTTTTAAAAGAAGGAAATCCGGAGATCTTAGAAGTGACAAAACCTGCAATTGAAAACAACAATGACTACAGGCGTGACATTAGATTGGTGGTCATAGATTATTTGAAAAAAGGCGGAAGATAGAATTTGAGAAAAAGTTTTATTGGCTTGAAACAACAGGAAAAATATTCTCTTATAAAAAAGCCTGGTGAAATAATTTCACCAGGCTTTTTTTATGGAATAGAATTTCTTTATTAAAAATGATACTGAATCCCTACATTCAGGGAACTCATGCCTAAATTGATACCGAATTCAGTTGTTTTTACGGCATCAGCATTTCCCACTTCTTCACTATTAGAATTGAAGCCAAGGAATCCAAAATGTCCAATAGCTGACCATCGATCCGCAAACTTGTACATAACTCCAGGGCTGATTCCAATACCAAATGCAGTACTTTTGGTTTCCACAGTACCTATTGTTTCTTTTCCGGTAGCAAAACCAACTCCTAAATCTCCAAAAAGGGTAGCTTTATCGCCAACGCTCTTTCCATATCTAAGGAAAGGAGTAGCTCCAAAAATGGTATGATCCTCATGAGGTTGGCTGAAGTTGATTTCAAGACCAATACCCATATTATCACTAAACATATAACCAAGGGTAGGAGAAAGTCCAAAGGAAGAAACTCCATCACCATCACCCACTTTAACAGAGTTAAAATTTAAGTCCAATCCGACCCAGAACTTTTGTTGGCTGAAAGCAGTAAACGACACCAGCATAAAGAAAACCAATGTCAAAGTTGAAAAAATTTTGTTCATACGTTTTTGTTTAAAAGGTTAGTAATAAGCAAGATTACACATTTTGTATTTTATAATTCACTTTAATTTAACATATATTTAAACATTATATGTAAAATGCTTATTTACAGTTTAATATTATTGTCTATTGCGCCAAAGTGTGGAACTTTTCAACCAACCATTTCTTTCCTGTAATTTTTTCTTCTGTCTGAATGTCAAGAGCGTATTGCTTGAATTTTTTCTTTTCTTTAGGATTTGTTTTTAAAAGCTTCCTCATGTACTTGAGAAAGCTTTTGTAGTGATCCGAGTGATAACCAAGATTTTTCTTGCGTCTCAGAAACAGTTCCATTGACTCCACATGATATTGTGAAAGTTCGGACTCGCCCATTTCATAGAAGATTCTGATTCTTTCAAGGCGTGTGCTAAGCTCTATCAATTGGTCATTGAAACTTAGTTGTGTAAGATAGGCTATTGCCTGGTTATATTTCTTTTGATCACTGAGTACTCTGGCTTTTTCAAGTAGGTAAAAAGATTCCCTGTATGGTTTTTCCAACTTTAGTTTATAACTCTCCAAAAATTCATTGACCCATACATATTCTTTAAGATTGATTCCAATTTCGGCAATGTTTCTATAGGTAAATCTTGATAATTTACCTTGATCCAGCAGGAACTCTTTATCTAATCCTCTCATGTAAAGTTCAAATACCGTCTCATTAAACTGATCTTTACCTTCATTTACTTTTCGGATACAATAATTCAAGATGTTTAAATAGACTTCTCTTCGCTCTTCGTTTTCAAAATAATGATCATAATTTTGGTAGAGCTCTACACATTTTTTGAAGTAAATATCTTCTGACGGATTTAGAATGGCCAAATAATTAAAATAGTAAAATCCCAAGACCGGGATTTCATATAATCTTTGTTCCTTGACATAATGATTGATTTCTTCGATAAATGGAAAGGGAGATTCCAGTTTGTACACGGAATGTACATGCAATACACGGCAGCAATGTCTAAGCTTTTTGATAATGTAACTGATTTCTATGGTATCCGAAATTTCTTTTAGATTGAATTCACCTTGTCTTTTCTTAGTAACCAGATAGTCATACTTTTCAAGTCTTAATTGGTAACTGTGTTCATAATAGCTTTCATTTTTAGGATATAAATTATTTTGGTCCTGGACAAATTCTTCGTATGTTTGATTGAAATGTTTATCCAACGACTTTTGCCGGTAATACTTCAATAACGCGGGTTTGGTATTTTGCGCGTCCTCATTTTCAATTCTAAGAAAGTCTTCAGCCATAGCAAATAGACGACTTAGCAATAATCTCATTCGGTTGTCATTAAATGGCTGATTGGGAAAAAGGCCTCTGAAAAGGTTGGTTTTTTCAGGATTTGTAGTTTTAAAGGAAGGGTCTTCTATTAAAAGCTGAAGCAATTTTAGCATCAACTCGTCGGTGCATAACAATGGAGACTGAAGGTATTTTTTGAAGCGCGTCAACGTTCTGGTATCAAATGATCGGATTAACTCTACAATTTTCAAATTAATAATTATTTAATATGATGTACAAACATGAACATAAAATACAGTAATACAATTAATTAGTACAAATATATTAAAAATATTAGGTACAAACATGAAAAAGTGTCTTTGAATTTCGTTTAAAACTGTTAAATTTTTGCATTAGAAAAATCCTATAAGAATGAAAAGTGTTCGTTTTTCTTTATTTGCCTTGGTTTTGATGTGGTGCAGTTGGCATACACTTCAAGCCCAGGATTCTATATACTTAAGCTTAAGCGCGAGGATAGAGAACGATACTTTAATATTAAATGTCCATCCGGTCAGGTTTACTGATATTGTTTCCTGCAGATTTGGAATTCGTTATCCATATGCAGATTTGGATTATGTAAGAGCAACCGGCAATCCACTTTTGCAAGGTGCAGCAGTTTCCGGAAATCAACAACAGATTGGATTTGGTTGGATAAGTGGTCCACCTGCTCCTACTACAATTCCAGATTTTAGTTCAATAGCCGAATTTAGATTTTTTATTAAGAATAGAGTTTCTCCTTATTGTTTTGATTTTGATGTTGCAGGACTAAAACCAGAAATGAGTAGTTCTCAAGCCTCCGGACTCCCGGTTAGTGGAATTCCACTTTGTCAAAATTTTCTAAATGGTACTGTTAAGGGAATTGTGAGGCAAGACCGAAACAATGATTGCTTATCTGATTTGTCTGAACCAGGGCTCCATTCCATCAGCCTGATCTTCACAGATGGTAACAATGATTACTATACTTTAACCAAAGAAGATGGAAGCTTTGAGTTGGATCTTCCAATGGGTGTATTTAACCTAAAATTAAAAGACAGGAATGATTTGAGGCAGTTTTGCCAGAATACCGGTCAAATTAATTTTACCACACCTGGTCAGATTATCGAACTTAAAGAAACCGCAAAAGACCTTATCCTATGCTCTGAACTATGGGTTCATTTGACTACTCCCAAAATGAGGCTGTGCAGCGACATCGAATTCTCGGTTGATTACGAGAATCTCGGCACCGTCGACGCACAAAATGCCTATGTAGATGTGCAGCTGGATCCGCAATTGACTTTTATCAAGGCGGATCTGGCAGGCACTTTAACCTCTGCTAACACCTATCGTTTTTTATTAAATACAGTTCCTGCGAATAAAAAAGGTCATTTCAAAATAGTTGCAAGCACCAATTGCGATCCTCAATATATTGGCCGAACCTTATGCAGTCAGGCTGTTATTTACCCCCGAAATCCTTGTAAAATTCATCCCGCTTATTCTGGCGCAGAATTGCAAATTGTCCCAAGGTGTGAAAACGATTCTGTTGTTTTTAATATTAAGAACATTGGCACAGGAGATATGAAGGCGGAATTATCCTTCACCACTGTAGAAGATGATGTCATGCCGGGCTATAGTGGTAAAATTAATTTACTACAAAATCAATCTCAGGAAATCAGGTTGCCTGCATTTGGGAAAACGAAGCGAATTGTATTTGATACCATTCCGTATCATCCTTACAGGGTTCGGCCAACAGCGGCTTTAGAGGGGTGTGGTCTACTTCCAAACGGTGATTTTAGTAAGGGATTCATCAATAATTTTAGTTTAGGTGATGAAGCTCCACAGGTATCCGACTTTTGCGCAGAAATAAAATCCTCATTTGATCCGAACGATAAAATTGCCAGTCCAGAGGGTATGAGCGGAGAACATTTTATTCGAAGTGACAACAGGTTGAATTACACAATACGTTTTCAGAATACAGGAAATGATACTGCATTTAGTGTAGTTATTCTGGACAAGATGGACCCATTATTAGACCTTGGGTCTTTACAGATAGAGGCTTCAAGCCATCCTGTGGATTGGTTGATACAATCAGATCGTACTTTGAAGTTTATATTCCGGCCTATTAGTTTACCCGACAGTTCATCAAATTTTTCAGAATCCCAAGGCTATATTTGTTATTCTATTTTACCTAATACCTCCATAAAAAGAAATCAGATAATTAGAAACTATTCTGAAATCCTCTTTGATTTTAATCCTCCGGTCAGGACAAATACCTACATTCATACAATTGGGGAATATACTTTTACAGCCACAAATGACAATATAAAGAGTGACATTTTAGTCAAAGTTTATCCAAATCCATTTGCTGAGACATTGACTTTTATGTATGAAAATAAAAATAATACAGAATACCGATTGGAAATATTTGATATTAAAGGTAATACAGTTTTTAGTGGTTTCAGCAATGAAGGTACCATTTTGGTAAAGGCCAATGGTATAATCACAGTGGGTGAATACCTGTATAAAATTACTTCTAATGGAAATTTTTTGCAGAATGGAAAGATTATTAAAAATTATTAGTTAATGATTTTTGGCTTATATTTTTTCTATTGATTGGAAACATTGATCAAAATAAAAGTTTAGAACTAAATTTTAAAAATTATGGTATTATTTTATATACCCGGTAATAACAATGTAATTTTAAATAGCCAAAAGCTCAAATAAATATTAAGTGGTTTTTATGTTTCAGATTTATATTAGATTAACCACATGATACTTTTAGACAAAATTGATAAAGACTAAACTCTTTAGTATCATCCTTATTGAAATTTGATCATATTTTTTTGTTTGAATAATGTGGTTTATCCGAGAATTCTCAAGAATTCTAATCCCCGACAAAGGTTGGGGATTTTTTTTATCAATATAATTGAAATCAAGCAATCAGATAATTATTAAAATAATATGAAGATCAAACAATGAACTTTATTATTCATATATTTTAAATTTGAAAAATCCGGTCTTTTGGAGAAAGTGCTGTATCGATACACCCAGTACACCAAGTCCGTATTTTACTGATCTTTTGAAGTTTATTGAAGATGCCTCTTTAAAATATTTAGTGGGACAACTAACCTCAGCAATGTCAAATCCCTTATAGATTATTTGAGAAAGCATTTGATTGTCAAATACGAAATCATCTGAATTATTATTAAATGCAATTGATTTTAAAACATGACTATCAAAAGCGCGATATCCAGTGTGGTATTCTGAAAGTTTATACCCTATTAACAAGTTTTGGCACATAGTAAGTATCCTATTAAATACATATTTATAGCGAGGCATACCTCCCCTCAATGCTCCTGTCCCCAAAATTCTGGAACCCAGGACCACAGGATAAAGATCTTGTGCAATTATGTTGACCATACTTGGAATGAGTTTAGGAGTGTACTGGTAATCAGGGTGCAACATGATTACAATATCTGCATTTATTGCCAAAGCTTTTGCATATAATGTTTTCTGATTGCCGCCATAACCCCTATTTACCTCATGCCTTATAATATGGTGAATATTTAATTTTTTTGCCAGTTCAACAGTAAGATCATTACTTGCATCGTCGCAAAGAATTACTTCATCCACAATATCAAATGGAATCTCACGGATTGTTTTTTCCAATGTTTTTTCTGCGTTGTAAGCAGGAAGTACAACCACTATTTTTTTATTCTGAAACATCCAATCCTAATTCTGTAGTACCATCTATTAATTTTAAATCAGAAAGTTGATGAAACCACTTAAGGCATTTCTTCATATCTTTCAAATGAACTTTATAACGGTCATAATCCGGTAGCACCTTTGCAAAATATTCTTTAATCACTGTATCTTCTGCGTTCACTTCAGGAATAGGTGTCACTTCAGATTGTGAATAGAATGTTTCATAAACCTCTTTTAGCGGTTTCGTATCTTCGAGGGTATATATACCAATAGATTCCAGCGGAGAAAATTGGTAGATTCTCGCAGAATAAAAATTCTGTTTGCCATTAGACATATCTTCAAGAATAAGACCATTTGGTCTGCTTGCAACCATTTTAAATAAGCTACCCTGACCACTGACAGCTACAAATTTTTCTAAATTAATCATAAATTTTACAAATTAATAATTTATAAGTTGAATTAAACATTGTTTTAATCTTGATTTTGCAAGATAGTTTTCCTCCAGTCGTTTGGCAAATGGAATAGGGGTGTCCAATGATCCACATCTTATCACCGGTGCATCCAAATATTGGAATAATTTTTCACCGATATATGCACTTATTTCTCCACCCAGTCCTCCAAAAAAATTATCTTCATGCAATACGCAGACCCTGTTAGTTTTTCTTACCGTTTCTTCAATTGATTCATAATCCAAAGGAACTAAAGTTCTCAGATCAAGAATATCTGCCTTCAATGAAAGTTCTTCACAGACTTCCTTAGCCCAATGCACCCCAAGTCCATAGGTTATGATGCTGAGCTGAGTGCCCTCGTTCACCAAGGCAGCCTTTCCAAAAGGAATTTTATAGTAGGATTCAGGAACCAATCCTTCAGTGGACCTATAAAGAAATTTATGCTCAAAGTACAAAACAGGATTTGGATCAGCAAAAGCTGTAAGCAATAAACCTTTGGCATCAAAAGGATTTGAAGGGTATACAATTTTAAGTCCGGGAACATGAGCAAACCATGATTCATTTGTTTGGGAATGAAAAGGTCCAGCTTGAGTTCCTGCACCCGCCGGTAATCGGACTACCACATCAGCAGGTTCGCCCCAACGATAATGCAACTTTGCAAGATTGTTGACGATCTGATTAAAGCCGCAGCTTACAAAATCAGCAAATTGCATTTCAACCATTGATTTGTAACCTTTCAAACTAAGGCCAAGCCCAGCACCAATGAGGGCAGATTCACAAATGGGAGTATTGCGTACCCTGTGCTTTCCGTATTTTTCCAGAAAGCCTTCTGTAATTTTAAATACACCGCCATATTCTGCAATATCCTGTCCTATTAATATCAGATTGTCATGATGACTCATGGCCAGATCAAGACCCTCTTTAATGGCATCGATAAACCTAATATTTTTTTGGTTTCCGGCTGGAGGGGAAGCCACATAGTGATCGTCTGCAAAAACATCTTTTAATTCTTCCTCAATACTGCATTCCCCTTCTGGCCAATCAAAAACTTTTTCAACATCTTCCTGTATTTTTGCTTTCAGAGAATTTCTTAGATATTCAATTTTATCTGAATCTAAAATCTTTTCTGACAACAACCAACTTTCAAAGTTTGTCAATGGATCCTTTTTCTCCCATTTTTCAAGTAATTCTTTGGGAACATATTTTACACCCGAAGCTTCTTCATGACCGCGCATACGAAAGGTAATGCATTCTACCAGCACCGGCTCAGGATTTTGGCGAATTTCAGCAGCAATACTTTTTATTTTTTGATAAACTTCAAGAATATTGTTGCCATCAATAGTAAATGACTTCATGCCATAACCAAGTCCTCTGTCTGCAAGATTTTTACAGGCATATTGCTCCACTGTTGGTGTCGATAAACCATAGCCATTGTTTTCGATCACAAAGATTACGGGAAGTTTCCAAACTGAAGCAAGATTTAACGCTTCATGAAAATCGCCTTCGCTGGTACCACCCTCACCTGTGAAAGCGACAGAAACTTTTGCTTCACCATTTAACAAAGAGCCCAAGGCTGTTCCATTTGCCAGTGTAAGTTGAGGACCAAGATGAGAAATCATCCCAACGATGTAAAAATTTTTTTGACCAAAATGAAAGGATCGATCTCGGCCTTTTGTATATCCTGATTTTTTTCCCTGCCATTGCGCAAATAATCGATCGAGAGGCATTTCTCTGGTTGTGAATACTCCAAGATTTCGGTGTAGAGGAAAAATATACTCATCTGGGTCCAAGGCAGCTGTGACACCTACCGAAATTGCTTCCTGGCCTATACCTGAAAACCATTTTGAGATCCTTCCTTGGCGCAACAGGTTTAGCATTTTTTCTTCGACCAGTCTTGGGTAAAGCATTTGCTTGTAAAGACCGGATAATTCTTCATTATTTAAGTCCCCTTTTTGAAATTCGATTAATGGCGTTTCTGACATGGATAATTCTTTCTAAAAGACTGCAAATATCGGAAGGATTTGTCTTGCAAACTTTCTATTGTCCAGGATAATGGAAAGTCGTTTATTGACAATTAATAAATGTTTTATAAAATGATAATTTACTTATTCATATATATTAAAGAAAAAAAAATTCGAATAATTAATTTTTCTACTGATAAACTAATTTAAAAAATCCCGTTCTTTGTCTCTTAGGGTGTTCTCATAGTGTTATTAAGAGGGGACATGGTCGCTCGGCCATGGCCCCTTTTTTATTTTTAGTACTCCAATAAGCCCCAATTGTCCAACTCACAAATATGAAGTTCTCTTTATCCTGTTGGAATAATATTTATTTGGATTATTCGAAAATGATTTATCTTTGTGCTTTAGGGTGTTCTCATAGTGTTATTAAGAGGGGACATGGTCGCTCGGCCATGGCCCCTTTTTCATTGTAATTCTTTGATTAAAAGTACGGTACATATTAAAAAGTGAAATTCTTTAGAAAGATTCATCACTCTTGAGAGGTTTGGAGTAATTGGTATAGTCTCAGCTTTACTACCATTTTGGTAAGTTTGTAAAGTGAGAATTCGATTTTTGTAGGATAAAAAGGGATTTTATTCTAAAAAAAAATTAATTTCACACGTTCTTTTGTCTAGGGGAGTAGTCAAAAGAAACCCATTGAAAACGAAGGGCAGCCTCCATCAGGAAAGCTGCCCTTTTTAATTTGAGATATTTTCTATCTATTATTGGAGCACGATAGATTTCTCTTCCATCATTTTTCTAATGTTGATTAAGGCGTATCTCATTCTTCCAAGGGCTGTATTAATGCTTACCCTTGTTAAAGCAGAAATTTCTTTAAAGCTCATATCTGCATAGTGTCTGAGAATGACAACTTCTCTTTGTTCGGCCGGAAGCATATCTACCAATTTTCTTAAATGGCTATGGGTCTCGCTCATAATTATTTGGTCCTCTCGATTTTCGTCAGGAAGCTCAAGTACATCGAAAATGTCGAAATCTTCAGATGTATTGACTTTAGTTCTTCGTTTGTTCCTTCTGAAATGGTCTACACACATATTGTATGCAATCCGAGCAGCCCATTGGGAGAATTTACCTTCATGATTGTAACTCCCCTTGCGGAGCGTATCAATAATTTTGATAAACACCTCCTGGAACAGGTCTTCAGCCAAGTCACGATCTTTGACAAAAAGGTAAATTGCAGTATAGATTTTCTTCTGATGGCGATCCAGCAACTCGCTGAAAGCATTTTCACTACCGCCTAAATACATTTGGATCAGCTCCTGATCACTTGATTTGGAAACTTGCATACCTCGTTTATTTAATGATTCAATAAAAAAGTAGAAGTTTCAATCGATAGGCAAAAATTAGTTAGTAATTTAAGAATAAGACTCTTTATAAAGACAAAGATACTTTTAATTTTGATTGAGCAGTATGTCCAAGATTCCTTTAACACAAATTTAACCCGACAAATGCTTTTCATTCAAGTGCAAAAACGGTACCAAATATCGAAAAGTATATGAATTTGCTAAAATTATTGTGAGTATTTGAGTAAATGCCGAAGATAAATAATCCTTAATAAGGCAATATTTTTATCTGTCGGGGAATTTTTTGGTCACCAAAAATTAAATGGTATCCATGATGGCTATGGGTTGTAAGGTCCGATATGGAACAGCTTTGGTTTGATTTCCCGAAAACATTCAATTTCACTGAGGTGTTTAAAAGTTGTATTTCACTTTTGCTGTTAATCAACTTCTTTATATCAAAAAAAAGCCTTCACTTTGCGGGTTGTATCACTAAAATCAATTCATGGCCAAAGCCAAGATCCTGAACCATATAGAAATTAAGGGAGCGCATTCCAATAACCTCCGCCATATTGATGTTCAAATACCTAAAAATCAATTGGTGGTAGTTACCGGGGTTTCCGGATCGGGAAAATCCTCTTTAATCATGGACACCCTTTATGCGGAAGGGCAGCGGCGTTATGTGGAAAGTTTATCTTCCTATGCCAGGCAATTTTTGCACCGAATGAAAAAACCCGAAGTTGATTATATCAAGGGACTTTGTCCAGCAATAGCTATAGAGCAGAAAGTTATTTCCAGCAATGCCCGCTCTACAGTAGGTTCTATGACAGAGATTTATGATTTTTTTCGTTTGCTCTTTGCCAAGATTGGTAAGACCTACTCTCCCATCAGTGGTCAGGAAGTCCGAAAAAATGAAGTGAAGGATATTGTGGATTTTATCCTTTCTCTGGATGAATCAGTGGTAGTATACCTTGTATTCCCACTTCAAAAGCAGTATGTTGAGAGAAGCCTTGCGCAGGAATTTGATTTTCTGACGCAAAAGGGTTTTACAAGAATCTGGAAGCAGGGAGAAATCTTTGAAATTCAAGACTATGTTACTACCGACAAAAAATTAGATAAATACAAGCTTAACACTCCTGAGGCGGAAAAGTATAGGGTGGTGGTGGATCGCTTTAAAATACAATCAAAGGATTTGGAATTTGCTAAGCGTGTCGCAGATTCAGTCCAAACCGTATTGGCCGAAGGAGGCGGCTCCTGTCACGTAATTATCAATCAAGTGGAGGAAAGGATTTTCAGTACCAGTCTTGAATTGGACGGTATTCGATTTCTTGAACCGAGTCCGGCGCTTTTCAATTACAATAATTCTTATGGAGCTTGTCCAAAGTGTGAAGGGTATGGCAGAATTATAGGTTTGGACGAAAACAAAGTAATTCCCAACCCTTCCAAATCTGTTTACAGTGGTGCGATTGCATGCTGGACCGGGGAGAAATCAGAAGATTGGCTAAAGCCGTTAATTAAGATGGCCCATCAAATTAATTTTCCCATTCATAAGCCTTATCATGATTTAACAGATGATCAAAAGGACCTTTTGTGGAATGGCAATGGCTCATTTGCAGGCATAAATGCCTTTTTTAAAGACCTTGAAGAAAAATCGTATAAGATTCAGAACCGGATAATGCTAGCCCGTTATCGAGGCCGCACTACATGCATGATGTGTAAAGGCGGAAGGCTTAGGCCAGAGGCAGGTTTTGTAAAAATTGACGGTAAAAATTTCAGGGATATGATGTTTGTCCCGGTAGAGGAACTTCTAGAGTTTTTTCAAAAGATTAATCTAACGGTCATCGAACGGGAAATTGCGAAGCGCATCTTGACTGAAATTATCAACAGACTCTCCGTATTGAACAATATTGGTCTTTCGTATCTCACCCTTGACCGCTTGGCAAACAGTTTAAGTGGAGGCGAATCACAACGCATACACCTTACCAGGACACTAGGATCAAATCTTTGCTCCTCTTTATACATACTGGACGAACCAAGTATAGGCCTTCATCCTAAGGACACTGCAAGGCTGGTAGAAGTATTATTTAAACTCAGAGATCTGGGAAATACTGTAATTGTTATTGAGCATGAGGAAGAAATTATCAGGCAGGCTGATTCTATTGTGGATATTGGACCAAGGGCAGGAATTCATGGTGGAAATCTGGAATTCAGCGGGAGTTACCAGGATTTTATAACAAAGTCAGTCGATAATCTTACTGCATCTTATCTTACAGGATTTAGACAAATTGAATTACCCGATATCCGAAGAAGTCAAATAGATTTTCTTCACCTAAGTAATGCCCAAGTCCACAATTTAAAACAGCTGGAAGTTAGATTTCCTCTAAATAACATGATCTGTGTAACGGGTGTCTCAGGTTCTGGAAAAACTACTCTGGTAAAACATTTGCTTTATCCTTTACTCCAAGGTAAGTTGGAAGATACCATAGCTGAAGAGAATTTGCTGGGAGCTGAGTTAAATGGTCCTGTTAAGTTGTTACAACAAGTAGAGATGGTCAGTCAGCAAGGAATTGGACGATCAACCCGCTCTAATCCCGCCACCTACGTAAAAGCGTATGATGATATCAGAGATATTTATAAGAATCAACAATTATCCAAGATCAGGGGATACATGCCCAAGCACTTTTCATTCAATGTGGAAGGAGGACGTTGTGAGGCCTGTAAGGGTGATGGAGAAATTGTCGTTGAGATGCAATTCTTAGCAGATGTGACACTTTTATGTGAAGATTGCAATGGTAAACGTTTTAAAAACGAAATTCTTGAAGTTACTTACAAGGATAAAAATATAAACGATATATTAAATCTGAGTATTGAAGATGCTCTTTACTTTTTCAGAGACAAAAAAGAAATTGTTAAAAAACTTAAACCCCTTGAAGATGTTGGATTAGGATACCTAAAATTAGGTCAATCATCTTCAACCCTCTCAGGTGGTGAAGCACAAAGATTAAAACTTGCATATTATCTGGGTCTTGAAGACAGCAGCCAACATATTTTTTTCATTTTTGATGAACCGACCACAGGGCTTCATTTTGATGACATCAGAAAGTTACTTTTTGCGCTGCATGGATTGGTAGAAAAAGGACATACGGTATTAGTGATTGAACACAATATTGAAGTAATAAAAACTGCTGATTGGCTTATTGATCTTGGACCAGGGGGTGGGAAGCATGGGGGACAACTTCTTTACCAAGGGCCACCAGAAGGTGTACTCAAGGTCAGCACCTCCTATACGGCACAATACCTTAAAGATAAAATGACTAAGAAAAAATAAATTGTTGCAATTATATTTTATGATTTTCCTATTGAGAAACTTTGACAAAAACTTTACTCGTCTTTCACATTGAAACACTAGATAAAAATTCATTGGCATTTTCTATAAGATTATCGACGACCTACACTTTTAAATTTGAAAGCCTAAGCAAAGTAACAATTTCAATTAACCATTATTGTTTTGAAATATTTGGAAACTAAAACTTCGAAGTGTGTTATTTTGTAAGTAAGATCTGAATCAACAGGACGAAAAAATTGCAATCTCATTAAGAGCAAATACATATTATATTTTTGATGAAATCCCTGATTTACAAATTTATTTAATTACTTAACTTCATTTGTATTCAAAGAATTTATTTATTCATATTGACCAATTGCAAATGCCTCGGAGCTTTGTAAATTATTCCTATTAAGTCTAAATTATAAATCAAACTTCAAGCTGATGGCAAGATTCCTTCCCTCTTCATTTGCGAAGTATCTTAGACGATTAAGATAATCTCTATAAACTACATTCAAAAGATTTTCACACCTAATGGCAAATTTAACTTTGTGGTTGCTAATAGAAAAGTCAGATGTTATTTCAGCTCCTAGAAGACAATAACCAGATGGTGTACTCATGAAATCCTGATCATCCTTGATGTCTGAGCGACGGAACACATATCGGGCATTCATTTCTGCACTGATAAAACCAAAAAATGGAATTTTTTCCTGTTGATATTTTACCGAACTAAAAAGTTGAACTGGGGGAGTATTGACCAATGCCTGATCTTTAACAAGGTCAATCATTTTAATGTAGGAGAATTGTCCTAACCACTGCCAGTGTCTGAATAATTCAAATCTACCCAATGCATCAATTCCATAAATGGTTGCATCGGTTTGATTGTATTTAAAAACCGGAAATGCGCCTCTTATCGTAAGTCTGTATTCATTCTGTGGTTCAAGATAAATATAGTTATTGATCCTTTGAGCATAAATGCTCGTTTCGAATATAAAGTCTTCTCTTAAGTTGAACGTATTGGTCAGTATAGTCTTCAAACTGTATTCTTTAGTAAGCTGGGGATTACCTTCTTCAATTCCCGCAACAGCCTGATGCAACCCTGAACTATAGAGTTCATTTACTTCAGGTGATCTAGAGGTAAACCCCGTATTCAATCTGGCTGTCCATCCTTCCATTAATCTTTGTTTGACTCCGGTGGCTATGCTGACATTGTGAAAGCTGTGATTTTTAACCTCTTCGATTTTAGGAGTACGTGAAGCAAAGGTATTCACACTCAGTAAATTAAAATCATAGCGAGAACCTAATTCCAGAAAGGTATTTGAAAGTTGATAGCTTGCTTGAATAAATGTTCCGGAATTGTTTAATAAATAGTTTGGAATCAATGGGAAAATACCGGTACCAGGTTGATTAAAATTATAATTAAATTTTTGTTGGATACCAAAAAAAATATTTTTCTTTCCAAATTCTATCTTTTTCTTAATTTCTGTAAAGTACGATTGCATTAGTAAATCCAATGCCGGAGTTTTAGATCTATTGCCTCTGCGTACATCATACTCTCTTCGATGGTTAAGTTGAGCAGCATAAGACCATTCTGTAAATTGTTTTCCATCTTGCCATTGATGTGTTCCTTTATAAAAGTAGTGACTGACTTTTTGGAAAGGTGATTCAATGGAATAGGAAAAATCATTTTTAGTAAAAAAAGGTGTATCCCTACCAATCGCAGTTTTAAGATCTGTCAAATTACCAATATGCGCACCTCTAAGAATTCCAAGCTCCGTGTGATATACACTTAAAAAATGTTTGATATTTTTGTTAGGACTAAAATCCTTGATGATCAGAAATGAACCGGTGTATTCTCGGGATCCTGTGTTGGTAAGATAATAACCAGGAGTCTTATGGTCACCACTGAATTTATAACCTGCTGTTAAGCGCCAGTCAAATTTCTTTTTAGATTGTTCCATCCTAGAGGATAAAGCTACCTGATTTCCATTGCTTTGATATGAACATAGATTATGACTGTGAAGGTGAGGATCTTTTCCAATTTTTCCATGTTCGAGTAAAACCAATCCACCTAGATTGTTGCCGCCATAAGCCAGGGCATCGACCCCTTTAATTACAGTTATGTGGTCTGAAGCAAAAGGGTCTATTTCCGGAGCATGGTCCGTTCCCCATTGTTGACCGGCGAGTACAATTCCATTGTTTAAAATTCCAATTCTATTGCCACTCATTCCATGGATGACGGGCTTAGAGATGGTGGAACCATTTTTTACGGAAGAGACACCTGTTATTTGTTGTACAATTTGACCGAGTGAACTTCCGGCCAATCTTGAAATTTCATTTGAGTTAATGGTATTTTGTGTTTGTGAAGCAGAATTTGCCCGATGACTTTGTACTGTAACGGTCTGCAAGAAATGTTCATGATGTTCTATTTCAAAATTAATAATGCTGTCACCTTGTAAATTAAAAAACACCTTTTTAGTTTCACAGCCAAGATGATTTATAATAAGGTGAAAAGTACCGGGGCATAAATTTTCAAATAAAAAAGAACCGGTCGAATCAGTTTGAGTATATCGACCGGTTTCCTCAAAATATAAGTTTACAAATTCCAAACCTGAATTTTCATGTGGATCATATACTTTTCCTGAAAATGTCAAGGAGCACTTTTGGGCCAGTAAATGATTCCCAATCAGAATCAGGATAATAAGTTGAAAAAATTTCACAAATATTATTTTATTTCAACATCAAAACTTACTTCTATGTCTGTTTCTCCTCCTGCATTCGTAATGTCCCCATTACTCACTCCTGCAGCAGTTTTATTGGGTTCATGGCGGAGTGTAATTATTAATTTTCCTGAGCTAGGACCACTTGCTATTAGAGCAGAACTGATTCCTACTGGTTTGCCATTTGCATCAGTGTCTGTATAACTGTTAGCGATATTCAGAGTACCATTTTTACTGAAAAAAAATTGATGTGATGTTCCTTCTGTACGAATGTCTTCTGTAATGTCAACTGATGGGGTTACTGATTCGTTGAGCAGTTTTAAAGTAGCCTGGTAAGCAGTATTGGCTTTTAGAGGACCACTTACTGTAATTACTGGAGAATTCCCACCATCACCATCCAAATCTCTAAAGGTCATAAGTACAGAATCTGTGCTTGGACCTATTTGGTTTAATGAGTAAATGAGGGTGGTAATTAGTTCTTGTTCATCCCCTTCACCATTGTCAGTGCATGCGGTAGTAAAGATAAATAAGCTAATAAGTATATATGATTTTATTGAAATGTAATTTTTCATGATTAAATATTTTTATGAATAAATAATTTAGATAGAGATTTAAATATCTCCATACCAGATAAAAATTAGTTAAGTAATTAAATATGAGAATTGGCTACCTTGAAGGGTGGCCCTTTGTTCATAATTTCGGAATGGAAAACTAATTTTACAAGTGGTGCATAGGAGGAAATTTCCTGAACATTATAAAAATTTAAAAGAAATGCAAATGCATCAATCCTTGCTGTGTCTAAAAACAAAATGCCTTCGCAAAGGGAACATTTTTTGGCAGCTTTTGTTAAATGGCTAGGGTGTTTACAACCATGGTTAAGATCTCTATGATAGATGGTCCTGTGGCATGCATCTTTTTCTACTTCAGCGTTATGACTGATTCCAACATCATGCTCATGTGTGTGGAAATAACTACCGGAGGTTTGAAAAATGGCCAGTAAATAAATAAAAATCATCAGGGCGGTAAAGAAACCCTTCAGATGATTATTAGATTTATCGGACAAGCGGCGCATGAACACTAATACTAACGAGTTGGCTAGTTTAAAAGTTTTTATTATTAAAATTTATTCTTCCACATCATACTCTCAACCGGACGAATTGATCTTTCATTATATTTTGCTCCGGGCTTTCTATTGTAAAGATTATTAATGTCTCCATCTACCATGAAATAAATCAGCTGCCCAATGGGCATTCCGTGATAAACTCGTACAGGGAGCACGCAACTTATCTCTAAAGTCCAGTGATTGCAAAATCCAACATCCCCCTTACCTGCTGTGGCATGTATGTCAATCCCCAACCGACCTACACTAGATTTTCCTTCCAGGAAAGGAACTGTGTGATGAGTTTCTGTATATTCTTCCGTTACTCCAAGATATAGCACACCAGGTTGAAGTAAAAATCCATCATCCGGAATATCAAAGCAATAAATAGGATTGTGTTTTTTTGCATCAAGTTGAGGGTCCACATAGGTTGCCAGAGTCCTTCCCAGATGCACATCATATGAATTAGTGCCCAAGCTTTCCGGTTTGAAGGGCTCGATCACAATGTCTTTATTTTTTATAGCTTCCAGAATTTTTTTATCACTTAATATCATATTTCATTTATTCTCCAGGCTTTAACCAACCTATCATCCGAGGCCGAAAGTAAGATATTTTCCTCGCTTATCCAGCATAAATCATTTACAGAATGTGTGTGAGAATTTGGCTTACCCCTAGATATATCTTTAACCAGTTCTAAATTATTTCTGTCCCAGAATCTAATAGATCGGTCACGGCTGGCGCTGGCTAATAAAGGCAAAGGTTCAAGATCGCAAATCTTGTTTACAGTAAATAAATGAGCCTTAATTGGGATCTCAACTTCTTTTCCTGTTTCCAGCTCAAATCTTCTGATGAGGGCATCCATTCCTGAGATTATTAAATGATTTTCCGGCTTAAGCTCAAGAAGGGAAAAAACCATTTTCCCAGAAGATATTCTGTGAATCAATTCGAGCTTTTTTTCTTCTATATGGTATAGGAATATTTGCCCTTGGTCGTCGGATAGAAAAATATCTTTCTCATTTTTGGAAGGACAAATTGCTCTAATTTTATTTTTGCCTATTTTAATTGCATCAAGTAACTCAAGGGTTTTTGGATGAAAACAAGAGAGTATGCCGTCTGCAGAGGTGCAAAAAATATATCCTGCCATTTTGCAAATCTGGTAGATACAAAATTTATGGAAAACAATTTTCCGTGGTGGAGCACTTAGATTAATGTCCAATCGGAGCAAATATCCTTTTTGTGTTCCACAAAAAATGTATTCATGTTCCACATCATAATACATACAAAAAATAACATCATCTACCATTGCTATGGCTGAGCCATCAGCGTTTGAATTGACCGGCCATTGCACAATTTTACCATCACTCCCCCCACTTAAAAAGTGTAATGGTTTACGAGTGGGAGAAAGACTGTATACGGATCCCTGATGACCATTAAAGTCACGAATCCATTTCACTTCAAACATAATTATTTATAATAAATAAGAAATTCTTCGGGCTTTTTTCGTGAAATATCCGGCACCTGAATTTCAATGGCAGGATAACCAATAGGAATCAAAAGAAATGGTTTTTCATTTTCTGGGCGATTCAGAATTTGTTGCAAAAAATTCATAGGACTTGGCGTATGTGTCAAAGATACTAACCCTGCATGGTGGATGGCTGCTAATAAAAATCCACAGGCCAGGCCAACAGATTCCTGAACATAATAGTTTTTCTTTTTTTTACTGCCAACAAGGTCATATGATTTTTTAAAAACTACAATCAGGCACGGAGCCATTTCCAAAAATTCTTTATGCCAATCAGTACCTAAGGGGGCAAGGTCCTCCAGCCATTCTTCGCTCATTCTATTATGGTAATTTTCAAACTCCTCTTGTTCAGCAGCCTGCCTGATTTTTTGCTTAGTTTCAGGATTTGTCACCACACAAAATACCCAAGGTTGTTTGTTGGCTCCTGAGGGTGCTGTATTGGCAGTCAATAATATATTTTGAAGGACTGATTCGGGTATTGGTTTATTGGAAAATTCCCGCACAGTTCTTCTTAGGTTCATAAAGTGATAAAAATCAGCACTTCTTTCAACCATTTCCTGATCAGAAAAGGATACTGGTTCGTATTTAATTGTTTTGTAGGCTGCCATTATAAATCACCCAATTGAGGTCTCAATATAATTTCTTCCAATACTGCTGAAGGACTTAGTTTTAGACTGGCAATTATGGTTTGTGCTACATCGTCGGCTTGCATTAATCGATCCTCAGGAAGATCCACTCCCTTCCATGAATCTGACCAGGTAGCACCCGGATAAATGGTGGAAACTTTGATTCCGGTAGATTTTAATTCTTCTCTCAGGCATCTGCTAAAACCCTGCAAAGCAAATTTGGAAATACAATAAAGACTTCCTCCCGGATATGGATCCAGACCAGCTACAGAGCACATATTAAAAATGTACCCAGATTTTTGGCGAATAAATTTTGGTAACAGGCCTCGTGTCAATCTGAAAATACTGTAAAAATTAGTGGCCATCATTTGTTCCAAAAATCCGTCCGGCCCATCCAGTATCATTCCGGGTTGATAAATTCCGGCATTGTTGACTAATATATCCAGGGGTTCATTTTTCTGGATGATAAAATCAATAAGATCATCTACCTCATTTGCAACTGAGATGTCTGCTGCAAAAATCTCTATATGTAAATTTGGGTGAATTGTTAAAATTTCAGATTTGAGTAACGTCAGGTCATGAAGGCTTCTACTGTTGATGACCAGATCAATTCCTTCATTGGCCAAAGCTTTTGCAATTGCCCTTCCAATTCCTTTACTGGCACCTGTTACTAAAGCAAGCATAATATTTTATTTATTAAAAAAATTAGTGCATTTATCATTTGAATGGACAAAAGTTTATTTTCTCAGTGCTAGAATTTTCATATTAATTTTAATTTCGTCGTTGATCAAATTGTCCAAGAGATTACTAAATATTTTCTTTGAATTGTAATTGATTCCCCATTCCGTTCTATCAATTATAAATTCCGGAATTATGATTAGCATGATGTTTTCAGCAATATTGACATGGGCTTTAATTCGAAGAGGTTTAGTAATGGATTTTATTGTTAACTCTCCATCAACTATTGCGTTGGTAAGAGAATCTTTAGAGGCAGTCACTGCGACAATTCTAAATTCAGCCGTTGGGAAGGAATCTACCTGAAAGAAATTTCCGCTCTTCATATTTTCTTCGAAATCCTTTTTCTCATCAGGATCTGAAATATCCAGGTTGGCAATCGTTGTCATGTCGATATTAAATACTCCGCCTGCAAGATTACCGGCTTGGTCAATGAATAATTTACTTTCCTTAAATTTTAAACTTCCATTGTGGGTTCCGGTAGGGCTTGACCCTAACCAATAAATGATACTTTGTTGAGGTAATAGTTCAAATCCAGTACCATAATTCTGAAGTGCCGCTGACTGTTGAATAGGATCTGTTGATGGATTTCCATCTTTACTTTTACATGAGTAAAATAATATTAAGATTAAAATACTTAAGGCAGTTTTAAATTTTTGATTCATAAGGTAGAACTTAATTACTATTTGATTTAAATTTTATTGAATGGATTGACATTTTTTTTGAAGCCAGATTCTTTCTTCTTCATTTAACAGTGGACTAACCCTATTATACACTTCTTGATGATATTGGTTTAACCACACGAGAGAGACACGGTCCATGTCGGGTTGGTAAATGAGACTGGTATCGATTGGAAAAAGAGTCATGGTTTCTAAGGCAAGGAAGGGCCCATAATCTCCATTTGAGTGAGGTTGTGTAAGTACAAGATTTTCAATTCTTATTCCATGGGATCCACTTTTATAGAATCCCGGTTCATTACTGGTTAACATTCCTTCAACAAGGTCTGTATTCCCCCTTTGGTTCCAGGCACTTACAAATCCCTGAGGAGGTTCATGAACATTCATAAAAAACCCTACGCCATGTCCGGTCCCATGTCCGTAATTGAGTCCCATTTGCCAAAGATGCTGTCGAGCAAACGCATCCAATTGAATGCCTTTAGTCCCACGGGGAAATATCTGTCGGCTTAGTGCTATATTTCCCATTAGGACTGCGGTATATTCTTTTTTAATTTCTTCTGCGACTTCTGATAATGCAATGGTACGTGTGATATCCGTAGTACCGTCCAAGTACTGTCCTCCAGAGTCCAACAAAAGAATTCCTTCAGGCCTAATGGTCTTAGAAGAGTTTGGATCAGGTCTGTAGTGTATAATTGCTCCATTTGATTGATAACCTATAATGGCATCAAAGCTTTCATTGACATAAAGAGGCATAGAGGCACGACAAGATTTAATTTGCATCGCCATTTCATATTCTGTAGGATACACTCCGGAACCCAATTTCTTTTCCAACCACATGAATGCCTTAACCAAAGCCACCGCATCCTTCTCCATTACTTTTCGGATGTGTTGGATTTCAACTTGATTTTTTATGGCTTTCATGGTCATGATACAGCTTGAGCCCGACACAATTTTTCCTTCAGGGATCATCAAGGCTAACTTTGCATTCAAGCTAATTGGGTCTAAGAGAAGTTTATGGTCTCCGAGTGACCGGATCGTATTTTCTATTTCAAAATATGAGACAATGCTTATTTCATCTGCAACAAGAGAAGTTGCAATTTCTGAATTGACTTTATCTGGATCGATGAATAATTTTGCTTCGTTCTTATAAATCATCAGATAGGCTACGAAGACCGGGTTACAATGAACATCACTGCCTCTTAAATTCAAGATGTAGGCAATTTCATCCAAGGCTGCGACCAGAAAGCAGTCTGCTCCGCTTTTTTCAAGATGGCTTCGAACATCCGATAACTTTTCAGTTCTGGATCTTCCACTATACTTTATATCGTGTTCAAATAAAGGTGTTTTTGGCAATGCAGGCCTGTCTTGCCAAATACCCGTCAAGAGGTCACCACAATCTTTGAGCAAGATTCCCTTGGAGCTCAAAACTTTATTAAAGTGAGCGACTTGGCCAAAGGAAAGACACCAAAAATCACATCCGACAGTTTGTCCCGGACTCAAATGATTTGCCAACCAATCCAAATATTCAGCTTGGGTTTGGACCAGCATTCTATGTAAAGTTATTCCCGTACCTGTTAATTGCTCTTCTGCTTGAAGAAAATAGCGCACATCTGTCCATAAACCTGCATGTTCCATGCTGACTACGCATGTTCCGGCAGATCCGTTAAAACCAGTGATCCATTCCCTGGAAGCCCAGTACTCAGGCAGGTATTCACTTTGATGTGGGTCAGAGGAGGGTAGAATGTATGCATCAACTCCGGCTTTGGTCATCTGGTCTCTCAGGGCATGTAGCCTGGAAGGAATATTCATAATTTATATTTTATGTATTAAAAAAAATCTTAATATGAAATAAAAAGTTATACATTTGTCACTGCAATACTACGAATAAGGCTCGAAGAACCAAATATTGCGATTTATTGTTTTAAAGAATTAGAAAACTATGCTCAAACAACATTTAAGTCAGAGGCTACTTCAAAAGCTATCCCCGCAGCAAATTCAACTTATGAAGCTGCTCCAGATACCCACGGCCATTCTGGATCAACGCATTAAGGAGGAGCTTGAGCAAAATCCTGCTCTTGAAGAAGGTAATGAATATGAAGAAGAGCCAGAGAATTTTGAGACTTCAAATGAAACACAAGAAACAGAGGGAGAATACGATCAGGAAGTGAAGGATTATGATTCTTCTGAACCTGCTGATGAAAATCCCACCAATGACTTTGAAGAATATCTAAACAATTACCTCGAAGACGATACAGCATCCTATAAATATAAGGCAGACGACTACACTGGTGAAATGGAAGAACAGAAGAGTGTCCCTTTTGCCGTTGAAAGTACCTTCCACGACCATCTGGAGCGCCAAATAGGTTTGCTCAAACTAAAAAATGAGGATCAATATAAGATTGCTCTTCAGATCGTTGGGTCAATTGATGACGATGGTTATTTGAGAAGAGACCCTTCTGCAATAATAGACGATCTGGTGTTTGCTCAAAATATAGATACCAATGAAAAAGAGATTATTTCTATTCTACAAATGATTCAGGCATTTGATCCTCCCGGTGTAGGTGCAAGAAATCTTCAGGAATGTTTGCTAATTCAAATCAAAGCTAAAATTAAGATAGAAAGCAAGAAAGTCAAGCTTAAAATATTGAAACTTTCGGAGATCGTGTTACAGAATTACTTCGAAGAATTTACAAAGAAACATTACACTAAAATGCAACGATCATTAGGGATCTCGGAATCTCAATTGAAAGCTGCCATTGATGAAATTCTTAAGCTCAACCCTAAACCATCATCCGGATATGTTGATCCGATTTCTTTTAACTCTGTGATCGGGCATTATATTGTACCTGATTTTACGGTTACTAACAGAGATGGGGAATTGGAACTCTCCGTAAATTCCAAAAACGCACCTGACCTTAAAATAAACGATCATTACCTGGATATGCTTCGCAACTATAATGACCACAAAAAAGTGGGTTCAAATGGTAAGAAGGAAAAAGAGGCGGTCATGTTTATCAAACAAAAAATAGAAAGTGCAAAGTGGTTTATTGATGCCATCAGACAACGACAAGATACATTATATCGCACAATGTATTCTATCATGCAGTTTCAGAAGGATTATTTTCTTACAGGTGACCAGAAGAAAATAAAACCAATGATCCTTAAAGATCTTGCTGACATCACCGGCCTGGATATTTCTACTGTATCTCGTGTAGCTAACAGTAAATTCGTTCAAACAGAATATGGAACCAAAAGATTGAAAGAGTTTTTCTCAGAATCCCTACAGACTGAAGAGGGAGATGAGGTTTCTACATTGGAAGTAAAGAAAATTCTTTCTGAGATGATTACCGGAGAAAGTAAACGTAAACCTTTAAGTGATGAAAAACTTAAAGAACTGTTGTTACGTAAAGGATACAATATTGCCCGACGTACGATTGCAAAATACAGGGAGCAATTAAATATTCCAGTTGCAAGATTGAGAAAAGAGTTAGTATAGAGAAAATTAAATATCGGAGAATGATTGGATGATTTTATTTATTATGCAATCCAATTCTCTGACAGCGGTTGAATCAATGATTTCACCTTTTTGAATTTTATCTATCAACAATTCGCAAAATTTTATTCCTGCATAGCAATCCACCATTGAAAAATTAGTTTTCAATGCATGGACACTGTTAAATATATTTTTTTGATTTTGTTCTTCCAAAAGAATTTGTAAATCTGAAATTCTTTTGAAACTATCTTCCTTCCAAGATAAAAACATTTCCTTTTCGATTTCTTGATTTCCAAATGATATTTGGCGAAAATATCTCAGGTCAATTGAGATGTCCATATTCCTGATTTAATATCTCTTCTCTTGGATAAAATATAAATTGTGCTCCTAACTCAGACAAGACAAACAGGCAAAAGTGGTGTTCATGACTTTTATACAGTTTTTGGAATTCTGGTATTTTCTCCGGTTGAATTAGATTTTTAACCATAAATTCTTCCATGCTTGATGCATGCACAGACCACAAACCAGTTTTTTCACCTGCTTCTATGACGGGGATCCCCATCTCCAATTCTTGTTGGTGGAGAATAAAAATTGGATATAAACTTATGTCTTCATTTAGCATGATTTCCTGAGCTTGATTCAGGGCTTTCCTGTAACGCCGAAGATCTTCTTCAAGTTGTAAAAATTTTTCGATACTGGGCTTATTCATAAAGCTAAGATACGGATGAAATTAATATTGAATTTAGTCATTCAATTTCCTCTCCAACAGTGCAACAGCTTCTACATGGTTTGTATGTGGAAACATGTCCACGGGACGAATTTTTTTAACATAATAGGATTCATTCATCAATGCAATATCCCGTGCCTGGGTAGCGGGATTGCAACTTACATAAACAATTCTTTTCGGTGCAAATTTGAGAATAGATTGCACCACTTCAGGGTGTAGGCCGACTCGAGGTGGATCAACAACCAATACATCCGGGATACCATAATTTTGGATCATTTCTTCATTCAGCAATGCACGGGCATCTCCGGTGTGGAAGACAAGATTATCCTGATGATTGATTTGAGCGTTTTTTTGTGCATCTTCGATTGCTGCAGGAATTTCTTCAATGCCAATAACTTTCGAAGCATGTCTGGCAAGAAATATTCCTATGCTTCCAACACCACAGTAAACATCAAATACGATTTCACTTCCTGAAAGTTGAGCATATTCTTCAATCAACTTATACAGATTAACAGTTTGTCGAGTATTGGTCTGGAAAAAAGATTTTGGACCAATATTAAAATGTACGTGATCCAAAGTTTCCGGAAGGGATTCAAGACCAAAGATTTTTTTACATTCAAGATCAAACCAGGAATCGTTTTTTTTTATGTTTATGGCTAGATGTGCAGATATTATTTTTGGAAATTGGTTTTGGAGATGGTTAAAAAGGGGTAGAATTTTATCATGATCATATTCACTGGCAGATAAGACCATCATTACTTCACTCTTCATGTTTGTGCGGATGATCATATTTCTCAGCAAACCTGAATGAGTTCTGATGTCGTAAAAACTTAATCCATTTTGTAATGAATAAGAACGCACTTCGTTTCGGATTTGATTAGAAATCTCATCTTGAAGAAAGCATTGGTTTATGTCTACTACTTTATCAAAAGATTCAGGACGATGAAAACCAAGCGCATTTTTATTTAATTTGCTTTGATCATTGTCAATTTCTTCTCTGCTCAACCATCTATGGGTTGAAAAAGTAAATTCCAGTTTATTTCTGTAATACTTTTGATCAGGCGCTGCCAGTATAGGTTCGAATGAAGTTTGTTCGACTTTTGCAATTCGGATAAGAGCATCCCGGACCAGGATTTCTTTTTGTCGAAGTTGTTCTGAATAATCCAGACTCTGCCAACTGCAGCCGCCGCAGATACCAAAATGGCTACAAAATGCAGGGACTTGGTGTGCACTTTCCTCGAGAATTTCTTCTATACGGCCTTGCCAAACTCCCTTTCTTTTTTTACTAAGAGAGACCAATGCTTTTTGACCTGGAATTCCTCCCTTGACAAAGACCACCATGCCCTCTGGAGTTCTACCTATGGCCATTCCTTTATGACCAACTCCAGTGATATTTAGTTCAACTGTTTTTATTGATTTTCTCGCCATTATTCAGGAATGATCTTGATTTCTGTCCTTCGATTATTTTGTCTTCCTACCTCAGTATTATTGTCTGCAATAGGTTGACTTTCCCCTTTACCTTCTGAGACCAATCTTCTTGGATCGATTCCCTTTTCAATCAAAGCTTGAACTACTGCTTTGGCCCTGTTTTGAGAAAGCAATAAGTTGTCTTCTTTCTTTCCAACATTATCCGTGTGTCCTGAAATAAGCACCTTAGTGATGTTTTTGTTTTTTAACAACTCAAATATTTGGTTGAGTTCAAAGTCAGATTCCGATTTCAATACCGCAGAACCCGATTCAAAAAATATGTTCTTTAAAACAATGGAGCCAATTGCATCTTTAATTTTATCCAAACTGATAGTCAGTCTCAAAGGCCGGTAGGCTGTTCTGGTCTCTATACAATTGTATTGTTCCGAATGAATCATATATTCAGGATGGTACAAATCGATGGCGTATATTTCATTTGAAGGTAAAGAGATCAGACTTTTACCCTCCTGATTTGTTTTTCCAGTATAGAATTTTTCATTTTGTCCCAGTTTGAATACTTTTAATTGTGCCTGAACAGGCGCATTTGTTTTACGGTCAACTACGGTAATGTAGAGGTATGAAGAAGGATTTGGTCTAAGAGCTTCTGGCATTACAAACTCAAACAAGTCAAGGTTTTTCTGAATATTTTTGTTTTTTTGGTCCATTACATTGAACTCTTTATCACTTGCAATGTAACCAGTGTCTCCCCTGTAATTAAGAATAAATGAAGATTCATCACCTTTTGAATTCAAGGGATAACCCAGATTTACGGCTGTCGACCATTTGTTGGCTCCTGTTTTTTCAGAATAGAAAACATCTTTGGCACCCAAACCCGGGTGTCCGTCTGAACTAAAAAAAAGGGTTAATCCATTTGGATGAAGGAAAGGACATTCCTCATTTTCAATGGTGTTGACATTAGATCCAAGATTAAGTGGTTTTGCCCAACTTCGGTCTTCCAACCGATAACTGAACCAAATGTCCTTTCCACCAATTGAACCGGTGCGATTACTGCAAAAGAAGATCAGATTGCCATTATCTCCAAAGCAAGGTTGTGACTCGTAAGCGGGGGTGTTAATTTTGTCACCAAGGTTTACAGCGGGTCCCCATTTCCCATTTTCTTTTTTGGAAATAAATAAATCACAACCGCCAAAACTTTCTTTTCTGTCACAAGAAGTAAAAACCAGTGTATTGCCGTCAGGGGAAATGGCCGGGGCACCCTCATTGAAGACTGTGTTGATCTCGTCAAGTGATTCAGGTGAAGACCATCCGCTTCCTTCAACTCTGGTTGAAATAAATAAATCTTCATTTTCCCGATATATTTTTCTGGTGAACACCATAGTATTGCCATCAGCTGTCAGACTAGGTAAGTATTCAGAAAAATCGGAGTTCATTATCCTGAAATTCTGAGGCTGGTATTTAAGTGGATGAGCCACGGCAGAATCAGTAAATCTGAAGGTTGTATATCGTCGTTTTGCTTTAGCGATCAGTTCTTGATTTTGTGTTTCCTTGTCAAGAAATTTTCCCATATTATTTTTTGCATCCGCATAATGTTCCAGTTCGTAATTACACAAAGCCAACGTGTAAAATACTTTTACCTGGTAAGTAGGGTCTATGTTGATTGCTTCATTAAAAGATTTTTCTGCGGAGGAAAATTCTTTTTTATCGTAGTAAACAGAACCTAAAATTATATGAGCGTCAATAAATTTGGGTTCAGTTTTAATAATTTTATTTAATAGCTTAATGGCATCATCAAACTTATTCGATCGGTAGGCAACCATGGCCTTCTTGTAGGATTTTAATTGCTTTTCAGAAGCTGATTTAAGGGAGATGTAATCTTGGGCATACGTCCACGAGCAAATTAAGATGATAAATAGAGTAAGAGGAATTTTCATTTCCCGTTATAACGAATGATATCAGATAAATTATTACCTAAGATAGGTGCATTTCTGTTAAAAGTTTCGTTGCTGGTTCGTGCCCCAACTCGGAAGCCTTTCTAAGGTCAAGAATAAAATCTGATTTTCCTGCAGCTTTTCGTGCCAGTCCTCTGTGCATAAGCATCTCGCCTTTAAATAATTTGTTGTCAGATCCTTCCAGGCTGACACTTTTATCGAATGCTTCCAGAGCCAGATCTATCTGACCTAATGCAAAATAGGCTTTACCAAAGTTAAACCAAGCCATAGCCAAATGTTTAAAATTAGTGTCTTCCTTTGAAAATTGTCTGGAGGTGAAAAGTTTATACTCAAAAATGGCTTTTTCAAACTCTTTTAGTTCAAGATGAGCCAATGCTTTGACTCTTCTTGCAGCCCAATAAATGGGTTGAAGTGCGATGGATTGCTTAGTAGTCTCCTCAAGAGCTTCAATAGCCGCTTTAAAATTGCTTTTGATCATGTGGCAACGGCCTAAGCCATACCAGGAAGAAGAATTCATTGGATCAAAGCTTATACTTTTTTTAAAATCATAAAGGGCATCATCATAATTTTTCAGGACAAAATTTACATACCCTCTTTTTTCATAAGCTTGGGAATGTTTCTCAAATTTTTCTATAGTTTCGGTGAGGACTTTAATTGCTTCTTGCTCTGATCCGGACTCTTCAGATTTTCTTTTGCCTTCCTGATAAAGCATGACTGAAGATTTCTCACCGAGAGGTTCAATGTGAAAATGATGCATAATTTTTCCACTGTCTGTCATCCATGCATTGATACTTCCGGAGAAAGAGAATTGGGCGCAATACTCCAGAAGGCTGATCGTGTTTTTCCATACTTTTTCAGAGATATTACCTATATAGCGGTTAAGCACCATAGTCTTTTCATCATCAAAAAAGATGAGTTCAGGTTGTTTAAATACAATTTCTTTTTTGTAAAGAACTTCTGCTCTTTGGGCGTACAATTGCAGAACTTTCTGATATGACCGGTCATTGCCAAAATCAAGTTTCCCCTGAATAATAACTTTGTATAGATTCTGCGTCGACATGATTTGTTTGAATTAGTAGCCTGTAGTAAATCACACTTGTACCGTCAATCAGTCACAAACAACACAGCCGAAAATGAAATTTTCAGTAATGATGAAAGTTAAAACTGAGATTTGAACACACGTATGGTGTGACAAATTTCGTAAAAAAAATGACAGTTTAATAACATTAAGTGCTGAAAATCAATAAATTATTAAATCTTAATGCATAGTGTGCTAAAAATCACAGCTTTAGATATTAATAAATTATTAATTCAATCTAATATCTTGATGGCTAACCAATTCGATATAGAGATTTTCCCTAGAATCTATTTATTAAAAGTCAAAATTGGGCAATTGGGGTATTTTGTACACATTTATTTGCCCTTATTAATTTCCATGCATTTATCATATTCTTCTATGATGTTGGTCCAGATATTTATTTTTTTATCAGCAGATCCGGTAAAGAAGGAATAATAGAATCCGTCTTCCTTGTTTTTAATTTTTTTTGTGAGTTTGGGACATTCATCAAAGAACTTACTTACCTTTCTTTCCATATCAGGGACTATATCTTCACCATTGATGTTGAAACATTCATATCTGTTGTGAAAGGGAAGTGAAACATAATATTTAAAATTATCTTCATTATAGCTTCCTGATCTGGGTCCGAAACCTGAATTAACTGTACTTTGAGTATGGTATTCGAACAATTGAATTTTGGAGTCAGACTTGGTGATACGCTTTAAAAATCTGATTATTTCTCCACCAAAAATTCCGGTATCAATGATTTTAGGTTGGTAATAATTATTCCTCACATAGACTTCATTGATATCTTCCACCATGACTTTGGTAATTTTTTTACGACCTTTTTCTAAAATTTCTACATAAGACTTGTTCCCCCAGGAGCCATCCAGTCCTATGGTGACATTGCCTTCAAGAATGGTATCATTCAACAGGTAAATCTTTCCGTTAATGTTCCGCATATTGTTGACAGTAGTAAAATGGGTAGTATTACAAGAGCTTAAAAAAACTAACCCAATTATTAATGACAAAATATAATCCCAAAGCGATCCTGATATCAAAACAGATTTTTTCATTGTATTTATAATAAAATTAAAGTTATCAAATTTAAGGCATCCAAATGCTTATTAAATAGTTAAAATTGTATAAATGAAATATTATGAATCATAACTGGAATAACATAAATTCCAAAAGATTTTTACCATGAAGAAGGGCACGATTTGAAACGAATGGCTAAAAGTTATATCGAGTACTAAAGGGGATATACTAAATGAGTTGTTCGGAAATCATTCCAAAACGTCTTTCCCTGGATTGATAATCCAAAATGGCTTTGTACAGTTCTTTTTTTCTAAAATCAGGCCATAGCACTTCTGTAAAATATAGTTCAGTATAAGCTAATTGCCACAATAAGAAATTTGAAATTCTTTGTTCGCCACTTGTGCGAATCAATAGATCAGGATCAGGAATATTACGGGTAGTGAGTAAATTAGAAAAATAATCTTCATTTAATTCATGGTCCAGTAGACCTGACCTGGCATCAGAAGCAATTTTTTGAGCTGCTTGCAATATTTCCCACCTTGAACTGTAATTAAGAGCAAGGTTTAGTTGCATTCGTTTGTTAGAGGAGGTTTCCTGAATCCCAGATAGTAAGGCATTCCTTGTTTTCTCAGGCATCCCGTTGAGATCCCCGATGGCGTTTAACCTGATGTCATTTTTGAGTAAAGTTCGGAGTTCAAGTTTGACTGTTTCAACCAATAAATTCATCAACCCTGAAACTTCAAGAATTGGCCTGTTCCAGTTTTCAGTTGAAAAGGCATACAATGTCAGATGTTTAACTCCGAGTTCGGCGCAGGCTTCAGTTATTTCTTTAACTGAAGTTACACCAGCCTTATGCCCATACAATCGAGGCTGGCCATTTTTTTTAGCCCATCTTCCATTGCCATCCATAATGATGGCAATGTGTTGAGGTATCTTTTGAAGGTCAAGATGTGATATTATGTCCGGCATACGTACAGACAAAACTACAAATTAATCAGGCTTTATGGAAATACAGCTTTTTAATTACTGTTTTCTTCCTTTTTTTCTTCCTCTACTGGCTTTTCATCGGATACGTGCTGACCCGAAAATGGGATAGGCTCAGAGAGTTTATCTTTATGATAAGGGCTTGGACCAATAAGTCTTTCAACATCAGATTTGAGCAAGACTTCTTTTTTAAGCAATTCAGAAGCCAAGGTCTCCAACTCGTGTCGTTTTTCGCCTAATAATGTTTGGGCACGCTCGTACTGACCATTGATCAGGTTGCGTACTTCTTCATCCATTAGTTTGGCTGTTTCTTCACTGTAAGGTCGCTGGAAAGATTCGTTAGACATGCCATAGAAGGAAACGTTTCCGACCTTTTCATTCATTCCAAATACAGAAATCATGCTGTAACTCATCTTTGTTACCTGATCAAGATCAGACTGTGCTCCGGTCGAAATTTTATTGAAAGTGATTTTTTCGGCTGCCCTTCCTCCCATGGTCATGCAGATACGATCAAGCATGGCTTCAGTCCGGGTTATGTATTCTTCTTTTGGAAGGTACTGAGCGTAACCTAATGTTCCTATACCTCTTGGTACTATGGTAACTTTAACCAAAGGAGAAGCAAAAGGGAGATACCATCCGCAGATCGCATGACCGGCCTCATGATAGGCTATGACTTCTTTCTCTTCAGGAGAAATTAATTTATTCTTTTTTTCCAATCCCCCGATCACTCTGTCTAATGCGTAGTTGAAGTCATCAAGTTCAATTTCTTTTTTATTCCTACGTGCAGCTACCAAAGCAGCCTCATTGCAAATATTAGCAATATCAGCACCTGCAAATCCAGGTGTCATTTCAGAAAGTATCTCCGGAGTAACTTTGTCCGACAGTTTGAGTTTCTTGAGATGGACTTTAAAAATTTGAGCTCTTCCTTTAAGATCCGGTGGATCTATAGAGATCTGACGGTCAAAGCGACCCGGTCTTAACAATGCTGTATCCAGAATATCTGGTCTGTTGGTGGCTGCCATGAGGATTACGCCTTTGTCAGTACTGAACCCATCCATTTCAACCAATAACTGATTCAAGGTATTTTCCCGCTCATCATTTCCTCCCTGAAACTGGGTTTTACCTCTTGCACGACCCACTGCATCAATTTCATCAATAAAGACTATGCAGGGAGCTTTTTCTCTTGCCTGACGAAATAAGTCTCTAACTCTTGAAGCACCTACCCCTACAAACATTTCCACAAAATCAGAACCGGATATGGTAAAAAATGGAACGCCAGCTTCTCCCGCCACGGCTTTTGCCAATAAGGTTTTTCCAGTACCCGGAGGACCTACCAGGAGAACTCCCTTAGGAATCTTCCCACCGAGCGCCGTATATTTTTTTGGGTTTTTAAGAAAGTCGACCACCTCCATTACTTCTTCCTTAGCTTCTTCAAGGCCTGCCACATCTTCAAAAGTGATATTGGTATTGCTGTTTTTTTCAAAAAGCATGGCCTTGGACTTTCCAATGTTGAAGATTTGACCACCAGGACCACCGGATCCACCGCCCATTCTTCTCATGAACAGCATCCAAATGCCGAGTATAATCAGAAATGGCAAAACAAATGAAAGTATAGGGCCCAGCCAATTTTGTTTTTCAACATAGTTTATATCCACCTTGGCTGGCAACCTTTCATTTAGCTTATCCATTTTGGTAGCAAAATTTTCTGCCGGTCCAATGTTGAAATAATAATGAGGTTTTGAGCCTAAAGTGGTTTTGGCCGCATCTTTATATTCTTCTTTTACCAATGATTCCTCTTTGAGATATACAAAGGCATTTTTATTGTTGGTAACTTCTACCTTGGATATGTCACCCTTAACGGCCATATCTTCAAACCTGGTAAAAGTAATTGGATCTTTGCTTGGGTTTGCAATGTAAAACAGGTTTATACCAATGATTGCCAAAAACAAAATACCATATATCCAATAGGAGTTAAAACCACCTCCTGATGGGGCTGGTTTTTTATCTTGATTGTTTTCTTGAGATTCCATAATTTTTGAAATTGATTTTAGGTGAACTTACAGTTCTAATAACGCTAAATCCTTTGTATTGTTAAATATTCTGAAATTCTTTAAACTTTCCATCACTCCAAAGATCTTCAAGGTCATAATAATCTCTGGTGGCTTTGTCAAAAACATGCAGGACCACATCAAAGAAGTCCACCAACACCCATTTTGCCCCATTTTGCCCTTCCACATGGCTGGCTCTGTTGTTGGTTTCTTCCTTCACCCGTCTGGCAACATTGTTTGCAATTGCTTTAATTTGAGTGGAACTTTCCCCTTCACAAATGACAAAAAATTTAGTCGGAGCATCCTGAAGATGTCTTAAATCAATCTGAACGATATTTTTACCTTTGATGTCCTGGATTGCGTCGATGATGAGGTCCAGAAACTCTTCTTCCTCTTCTTTGAGGAGATCTTTGGACCTGGCTTTAGATTGTATCAGAATATTAAATTTTTAGAGTAAACAATAAGGAATAACGCAAAAATAAACCACAAATTGATTCCGGAATCCCTGAATTTCAAACATATTCATCTTTTAACAGTAGATTCAACCAATAGGTTTGCTTTGGATCTTATATCAAAAACCAATCCAACCGATGGATTTTGTATATTTTCTGACGTTCAGACAGAAGGGAGAGGACAATATGGCAGAGAATGGCTTAGTGAATCTGGTAGGAACCTCTTGACCAGTTTTATTTTTCGGACACAATTCATTCCATTGGAGGATATATTTATTTTGCATCAATTGGCTGGTTTATCAGTCTTAGCAGCACTGAATTCATTTGGTTTGACCGAGGCAGAGATAAAATGGCCAAATGATGTTATCATTCATGACAAAAAGATTGCGGGCATCCTCATACAGAATACCCTTCGCGCACATCATCTTCAATATTCAATATTGGGTATTGGACTAAACGTAAATCAAGTTGATTTTAAAGAACTTCACACTGCTTGCTCGATGAGGACTGAGGCACATCAGGAATTCGATTTAAAGGAAATTCTTTCAGTTCTTCATCAAGAGCTTATGGGCAGATTTGAAGACCTTAAACAAGGCAGGTTCAATCATTGGCTGGCTGCCTACAATGAGAGATTGTACCGTTATGGACAATTATGCTCATTTCAAAGGCCGGATGGGGAAGTTTTCCAAGCTCAGATTGTTGCTGTCAATAAAAAGGGAGAACTAATCCTGGAAAAAGAAAACACACGATTGCATTATGATTTTGGTTCGATAAAAATGGTTTGGCCCTTGAAACAACCTTAACTAAACAATTAGACTTAATGCTGAAACAGAAACAAAAATTCAGGGATGCAGAAGAGATAGTTGAGTTTCTTCCCCCAGAGGAAAGAGATATTTTTGTCTGCCTCAGGGAACTCATTTTCAAATGTATTCCGGAGATCAGAGAGAAGATTAGTTACAATGTTCCGTTCTACTTTATGAAGAAAAGAATTTTGTTTATTTGGCCTTCGAGTATTCCTTGGAGTGGGGTAAAAAAGGGTGTGACCATTGGCTTCTGCTATGGCAATCTGCTGGTGGATGAAGACAATTATCTTGAAAAGAAGGATCGCAAACAAGTATACATGAAGACTTTTCAGAAGAAATCTGAAATAAACATACCGGTTTTAAAAAAATTGATCTTTGAGGCGGTGGTGGTTGATGGAGACGGAATCTAAAATTGAAACTCATCCTAGAAGTGGCCGTAATTTCCTGATTGTTTAAACAACCTTTTCACTGGAATATCTTCTGAAGCTTAAATCACTAAATAATTTATAAATTCTAAAAAAAGCTTTCCAATAAATTCTTTTCCAGGTTATTTGCCTAATGTCAATTTATAAACTTTTTTTATATATGTCTTTTTAATTTTATTCATAAAAGGCGTCATTAATATCTTGAACCGGTTTGTTATCCTCATGGACCAAAGGAAATAGCTATGACATGAATTATCTATGGAAGCTTTTTAAAATCCTTAAAGTAAAAGTTTCTCCATATGTGAAATAATTGTGCTCTGAGTTGCAGTTCGCTTATTTTTGCAGCGCAAAAAAGACAAATATGTACAGATCGCATCATTGTGGAGAATTGAGAATGGCTCATGTAGGGCAGGAAGTGATACTTGCCGGATGGGTTCAAATAGCCAGAAATCTTGGCGGGTTGACATTCATTGATCTTAGAGATCGATATGGTATAACGCAGTTAGCGTTTAATATGGAAACTGATGCAGATTTATGCACCCTGGCCCGTAAATCAGGCAGGGAATTTGTTTTGCAAGCAAAGGGTGTTGTCCGTGAACGGAGCAGTAAAAATCCTAATCGACCTACAGGAGAGGTAGAATTGGAAGTCAGGGAATTAAAGATTCTGAATACCTCATTAGTTCCACCATTCACCATTGAAGATGAAAGCGATGGAGGTGAGGAGCTGAGATTGAAATATCGTTATCTCGACATTCGAAGAAATCCCGTAAAGGAAAAATTAATTTTTAGACATAAGATCGCATTGGAGACCAGGAAGTACCTCAGCGAACTTGGATTCCTTGAAATTGAAACTCCCTATCTCATCAAGTCAACACCTGAGGGGGCCCGGGATTTTATAGTGCCGAGTCGTATGAATCCAGGACAATGGTATGCTTTACCTCAGTCTCCGCAAACCTTTAAGCAAATTCTCATGGTGGCCGGTATGGATAAATACTTTCAGATTGTCCGGTGTTTTAGAGATGAAGACCTAAGGGCCGATCGTCAACCCGAATTTACCCAGATTGATTGTGAAATGGCCTTTGTGGAACAAGAAGATATCCTGCAAACTTTTGAAGGATTGATGCGGTCGTTGTTCAAATCTGTTTTGGATTTGGAACTTCCGGTATTCCCAAGAATTAGTTATCAAGAGGCCATGGAATCATATGGCTCGGACAAACCGGATCTTAGATTTGACCTTAAATTTGTAAGTTTGGAATTACTGCGAGGAGCAGGTTTTCAGGTTATAGATGGTGCTCCATTCATCAAGGGGTTTATAGTAAAAGGACTGGAAAGCAAATTCACCAATAAAGAAATAAATGATCTCACCGAATGGGTGAAGCGACCACAAATAGGTGCAAAGGGACTCATGTATGTGAAGTACTCCCCTGAAGGGACTAAATCTTCAATCAGTAAATTTTATACGGAAGAACAATTGCAAAAATTGGCTGCTGAGATAGGCGCTGAAACCCATGATGCAGTTTTTATCCTCACCGGTGAAAAAGATAAAGTGTTAAAACAGCTTGGAGACCTGAGACTTGAAATCGCCAGGAGGATGGAATTAATTCAGCCTGGAGTATTCAGACCTTTGTGGGTATTGGATTTTCCATTGCTGGAATGGGATGATGAAGCGCAAAGATTTTTTGCCATGCACCACCCGTTTACCAGTCCCTTACCGGAGGATATGGAGCTGATGCATTCAACCAACAAAGAAGATTTAAAACGAGTTCGCGCCGCAGCATATGACATGGTTATCAATGGTGCAGAATTAGGGGGGGGGTCCATCAGAATTCACAACCGGGAATTGCAGGCCCGTAATTTTGAAATCCTTGGATTCAGCAAGGAAGAAGCAGAACATCAGTTTGGTTTCTTGATGGGCGCATTTGAGCATGGGGCACCACCTCATGGAGGAATTGCATTTGGATTGGACAGGGTCTGTACTATTATGCAAGGCAGTACCTCCATCAGAGATTACATAGCATTTCCAAAAAATAATCAAGGTCGGGACATGATGATCGATGCACCTTCAACGATTGATCCAAAACAGTTGAAGGAATTGTCATTTTAGTATCCAACATGTTATCCTAAATCTATAGTTTTGTAAATTCTTTACAAATCAAGTAGATTAGGTTATGGATATAAAGGTTTGGGATCATGCAGTACATATTGCTTTTACTACTTATCCACCTAGAATTGATCCAAATGATTATATAACTAATATTTCTAAACTGTACTCAGAACAGAAAGATCAATTTAAAGAATTAACTGGAATTGAATATGATGAAAAGTATTTATATAAGCCATTGGCATATCATCTATTTGGTGCCTTCGATGTTGCTTTGATTTCTCTTATAGATACCTATAAATTTGCTCAAAAAGTTTTTGAGCCACCTTATAAAGATAACACAATTACAAATGAACCAATAAATTATCAAATTCAAGTTGGTACTGCCAATGAGAAATTCAATAGTGAATCATTAATTACCAAGTTCACAAACTTACTTAAAGATAATAGATTAGAGGTAATGAAATATCCATATATTATGATTTCGAATTTGAAATTGAACAATGGATTGTTGATTGGAAATGGGGCTGATTTTATAGAAGTTATTCAAGAAAGGTTGCAAAAATTGGTAAATGGTAAGAAATATATAATTTTAAACACATACAATTGGTGTGAAATTACACTCATTGTCTTTTCCGATCAGTTTAATATACTTGGAGAAATAATTCAAGATGTTCGAGAATATACATTGAATGATTGTGAAAATAAAGATGAATTAGCAGAAAAATCACTTTATAATAAAGTTGGAATTGAAAAGGAAAAAATTTTAAATTCACATTGTTTTGTAGATACGCATTCCCATTTTGGAGTATTTAAAGAATTCTTTGATGAAAATAATAAATTTGAAACTGAATTATACACAGATATTGAATGGCATATTAAACCAGGTCATTATAAAAATTTTATTGAATACATAAAGAAAATTGATAATTTCAATACCCCCTATTTTTTCAAATCAGGTAAAATTGATTATGTTACAATTGAAAAAGAACCTAAAAGTCTTAATTCAAATCATAAAATTTATACTTTATTAAGAGATAATTATTCTGAAATATTTGATCATGTTAGGAAACTTAAAACAACAGTAAAATTTGAAGCTAAACAAAACGGTGATCTAAGTACTTCCAATGGGGTAAATAATTTTTCTAATTATTTGAAAAAATATCTAATTAAAAACATCGATGAAATTGATTCAAACATTAAATCACTAGGGTTATCAAGACAGATTAGAATGAAATTGATTAAAGTATTTCATAATTATAATACTAATATTCTTGATCCAATTATGTATTCATATATTATTGATTTCAAAGCATTCCTTGAAGAATTGAGAACTCAAATTGATTTGGATGCTGATAATTTGAAATCCTTTATAAAATCTGAAGACTGTGAACTAATTCCAGTCGCTGAAATTGAGAAAAAATATATTTATTTTATTGAAGCATTTGAGGATGCTTTTATTGATAGAGTGTTGAATAATTACAATTTTGAGAATTTGCATGATTTCAATGTTGATTTTAATGCTTCATCAACTCAAGTAATTAGCATTTATGATACATTAATAAAAATGTTAGGACGAGGATTGCCGCATAATTTAAAAAAGGGTTATCTATTAACAAGAATAAATGAAGTTAATACTGAATCAAACAGAATTTCTGTGAATTATAATATTCATCACTTAATAGATCCATCATTAATGATGGCTACTATTTATAAAGAAATTATAAATAAAGTTTATTTTTACACTGTGGAGGAAAAATTATTTTTAAATGGTTCATATGAAAATCAATTTGATTTAATTCAATTTTGGAACTCAAAGTCTTCCTCTTGGGGATCAAAATATAAATTTTTATTTTTAGAGAATTTTGACCCGCATTATTTTTTTGCTGATGCGTATGTATATTTAGTCAATTTTAATGGGGATACATCATTATTTTGGTATTGGCATTGGGTTTATCATTTGCAGAATTCTACTCAATACAATACTTTAGGAAATTTTAATAAACACAAATTTTCCGAATGTTTGATTAGGGGTTTAGTAATAATACATTTGTTTGATAAAGAGTATTTAGAGAAATTGTCATGCCCAGTACCAGAACTGATTAATGAGTGGGATTATTTTTTTATACGCATAAGTAGGTATGCTGGTGAGGTGGTATCTGATGGTAATTTTAATATTAGTGTACAAGATTTCTTGGATAGAGTGACATCGGAGTATAATGTATTAAAATGTTTTGAAAGTGAGGTACAAAATATTTTGTTAAGCCCTTCTGATAAATTTCGATTTATTAAAAAAATTGCTTTTCAAAATAGATTATTATTAAGAAACTTTGAGATGGAAGAACTTGTAAGAAATTGGAATATTTATGAAAGTCAGATACCTTTGGATTCGGAAATGAATTTGAATAAAATATTTGATGTAGTTATGCTTGATTGTCTTTATTATTTTCGGAAATTTAACAGTGGATGCAGCTCCGATCCATATAAAATCCATTTATTGAGGAGACATTATGAGAAAGGCAATCCAATTCCAGAATTTATACAGGTTCAAGCAAGTATGATTGGAAATGGAATTAAAGGTTACAAGAATACATTTATAGATCCTAATGGAGATTTTTTTGTGCCTGATAAAGACCTGTTCAAGGAGAAAATGAAAAAAAATCAGGTAATGTTTTATAAATTATGGGATATTGCTCTTAAATACAAAATTTACTTATTTGATTAAAATATAGTTTATGCAACTTAAGAAAGATGTATATATTTTGTTTCTATCTGATATTCATTTTCGTGTTGAGTATAGTCAGAGTTTTCCCTTCGTAGAAGATAGAGATAATAAAAAATCTGGATTTGACTATTTATGGGATAATTTTATTTTTGAAATTGAAAGTAAGTGGAAAGATAGGATAACGCATGTATTAATTAATGGAGATTTAGTTTTTAACGCTAAAAATTTCGATTTTAATGAAATTTCTAAGAAGTTTAAAATGCTATTCAGTAAGTTAAAAAATGTACCAATTATTTTCACCCCAGGCAATCATGATGTTGAATGGGAGAGGTTATTGAGTACTTTTATTAATAATACTGAAGGATTAATAATAGATAAGGAACAAATACTTATAGCAATTAAGAAATATTTGGAATTCGATTACAAAGATAAAAGTAGACTTAATGTGGTTTCTAACTATAAGGCTTTTCTAAATCTTTTTAGTGAATTTAATGTTGTTGGAATAGATAAATCTGGGTTAGATAGTTGGAATTGTGCAACTTACTTTTTTGATTCAAACTTTAATGTATGTTTTAATATCCTTAATAGTTCACTTAATAGTCATGGGGATGGAATTAAAGATATCTTGCGTTACCTTAAGAGAATATATGGATCTCGTTTAGGTGAGCCTGGACTCTCGGAATTGTTGATAGATTTGGTAACCATATTTAAGGAGCAAGGCAATCAAGTTTACACTCAAGATGTGAATTACATTGATCAAATTCATCGCATTAAAGAGGAAAGACCGCTTGTTATTTCATGCGCTCATCATCCAATTGAGTGGTTACAATATGATCAAATTTATGAAAGTAATGAGGATTTTCCCTTGAAACAGATTAAAAATTATTCGCATGTTCATTTTACATCGCATGAGCATATTGATCCTAGTGATTATTTTAACTATTCTAAGGAAGGTGTTTTATTTTTAAAATCAGGAAAATTTTCAGATTCCGAACTAACTTGTAATGGATCACAAAATGTTGCTGATCTGAATTCTAAAATTTTTAATTCAAACTGGTTTTCAATTATCAAAATAGTAGCCACATCGGGTTCAAATCATTTGTCACATATGAATTTTAAATTTAAATTTAATTCTTTCAATAATTCTTCATGGGAGCCAATTAACGAAACAAAACAGCATGTCTTATATGAAAGGGGTACTAACTTTATAGATTTGTTAAACAATGTTATCCAGACAACTAATCAAAAAGATCTATTAGAATGTTTGAAAAAAGTTGAGAGCGATTACCTCAATATCAAGAGAGATCTATTGAATCAAATTGATTCCACCCTATTGATGGATTAATTGAATATGAAAGTTGAATTATTACCATTCGATCAATTATCCAGTAGCTCGATTGAAAAGCTAGGACAAATTTTAAAGTTTGACAGTTCTTATTTGCCTAAATATGTTAAATCTCGACTCAGTCTAGATGGGAGTTCATTATTCATATTTGATGGAAATGATTCTTTATCTAGGTATAAGTTATTGGTTAGGTCTATAATTAAGTCTTCAGATTGTAGTAAACTTGAATTGGTTACTATTTTTAAAGTAAATGTGGACAATGATGTATATGAGTTATTTTTAACTTCCCCGGCTTATGAACTGATTTTTAATGAATTGTTAATGAGAATATCTATTAATGAAAAATTATTTCTAAAGTTCAAAATGAACTTTTTTGATTCTTTATGGCAATTAAAGGAGCCGTATTTGTCTAAAATTTTACCCCTATTACGCCTCAATTGTATTCCCGCTTTACCTAGAAATTTTGATAATTTTCAAAGTAGATTGGCAGATATAGGTATTATAAATAAAATTATTTTGAAATTCAGAAATGATGAATATATGCTTATAAATAATTGATAATCAATAGATAATAAGGAGAAATACTATATTTTTTATTTATCAGATTAAATAATGTTATAATATTTATTACTTAATATTATAATAATTGTATTAAAATTACGTACTTCACAATATAATATGGTTGGGAAAACATGTTATAATTCATTAATTATCTGTACCTTTGCGGTCCGGAAATTTTAAGCTTATGAATGGTTTTGTTTATTTAAATCGACAAGAGCAGTCCTCATTGATAATGGACTATGCCGAGGTGTTGGCAGATGGTGACACAACAGACGATTTATTCAGTACATCTGATAAGCAGTCAACATTGAAAAGGGTTTTGCTTCAGTTAGCAAAAAAGCGTGAGGATCCTGAGATACTTTATAAGTCCTTAGCTTTTGATAATAATCAATTTGTTAAAGAGGATTTGAGAGTTAAATTTGATGATGTGTTGAAGAAACGAATAGGCGGAAGCATAGTCGACAATCAAAAATATTCTGAAGCTTTTGAAATGATTATGAATTATCTATCTGAAAATTCAAACATAGCTAAAAAATTAACTGAATTTAAGAGTAAGAGTACTCCACTCGAATATTTTAGGTATGAAGGTTATTGTAATAACAATCCTCCTAAAAGGTAGTTTTAGATTGTTGATCGTTTAATCATTATTGGTTTAATACGTTTTCTTAATTAACCCTTTGAAGCTAGAATTTTGTAATTCTAATCAAGACAAGTTTACAAAGTTTGTATCAGCATAGCTCTCAATGACTTTCATGAGTAATTAAACCTTTGTGGGTATTGGATTTTCCGTTGTTGGAGTGGGACGATGACGCTCAAAGATTTTTTGCCATGCACCACCCCTTTACCAGTCCCTTACCGGAGGATATGGAGTTGATGCATTCAACCAATCAAGAAGATTTAAAAGGAGTTCGTGCCGCAGCATATGACATGGTTATCAATGGAGCAGAACTGGGGGGAGGATCCATCAGAATTCACAACCTTGAATTGCAGGCACGTAATTTTGAAATCCTTGGATTCAGCAAGGAAGAAGCAGAACATCAGTTTGGTTTCCTCATGGGTGCATTTGAACATGGGGCACCACCCCATGGAGGAATTGCATTTGGATTGGACAGGGTCTGTACTATTATGCAGGGCAGTACCTCCATTAGAGATTACATAGCATTTCCAAAAAATAATCAAGGTCGGGACATGATGATCGATGCACCTTCAACGATTGATCCAAAACAGTTGAAGGAGTTGGGTATATAGTTTTGCTAAGTAGCAAACTAAACAGAACTTATCATTTCACAGGTTTTATCGAAATCAATTCTTTCAAAGAATTGACGAACAAATTGGGGATGCTGTTCAAAATACGATAGGAAGTTATCTAAGATGCATCAAGAATCCATAACTTACCAACGTTAATGTAGACTCATAATAAAGAGTTGAAAAATACGGAGGTGTATAATTTAAAATTATTAGCATCAATAATTTGTCTCTTGACGATTATCGGAGGGAGTTATGTGCAAGGGCAGGGCACCTGTTGTTGTGGTAACCCAAAGTTGATAGACTTCCAGGGATTGGATTTTGAATTTGATCCTTACCCTGCTCCCGCAGGTTATATTCCCTACACTGCAGGAAGTTCATTTGGCCCATGGATTGTTACGCAGGGTGCTGTGGATCATGGAGATAAGGATTATTGTGGCATTTTGGCTGCTGGAAATCCCAACGGAGCTTCTGCCTTTGTGGATTTGTTTGGTTCACCTTTTACAGGAAGTATAGCTGGAACCATGCTTTATCCACTCACAGGGTTAACACCCGGATATATCTACACCATTGAATTCTGGTATGCCACCTTTACAGCCAACGGGAGCTTTTCCGCAAATTTAAAGATTGCCAATGGTGCATGGCTGGATGTCAGCTGGAATGCAAACAATCCCGGTAGTGCAGTGTGGTTGAAGAAATCCTATAGCTTTACGGCCAATGCAACCAGTGCGACACTTACATTAAAGGACACAGGCCCAAGTTCTCCCACTTATCAGATCGGAATGTTGATGGATGATATTAAAATTTATGAATGTGCAGTTGATCTGGAAAAACCCATAGTTGAAAATCCACAGGATGATCTTGAGGTAGCATGTGAAAAGGATGTCCCCAAGGCAGCCACTTTAATAATTACAGATAACTGTGATGCCAATCCACAAGTAACTCTTAAGGAGACCAAAGAAAATCATGGTCCATGTAATAAAAAATTAATTCGAGATTGGACTGTTAAAGATGCTTGCGGAAATCTAACAGAGGAAACTCAGGTCATTGACATTGTAGATAAGAGTCCTCCACAGTTCACAAACCTCCCCCTTAATAAAACCGTTTATTGTACAGAAGATGTACTTAAAGAATTTAATGACTGGGTCAGTAAAAAAGGACAATCAACTGCTGCAGATGATTGTGGTAATGTAAGTTGGAAAACTTCTTTTGAACGAACACCACATAATTTTTGTGACAGTGTAAAAGTTGAATTTACAGCGTTAGATGATTGTGGACTGGAAAATTCAGAAACTGCCTATTTTATTGTCCTGGATACTGTGAGTCCAAGATTTACAATTAAACCGCAGAATAAAAATCTAATATGCGTATCTGCTATTAGAGATTCTCTATATTTATGGTTAAGCAACTATGGTTATTCCAATACATTTTCAGGTTGTGATACAGGAAGGTTGAGTCATAATTTCGATGGAGACTCAACAAAGAATCCGATGTTGGTTACTTTTTATGTAAGGGATCCTTGTGGTCATGTAGATAGTAGTACGGCAACGTTTAGCTATAGAAATGCAAGTGACACCATGCGTATTAAAAGTTATTCCTGTGCCTATCCAGCCAATACTTTAGACACCATCAAATATACTGTTCAGGCGTGTGACAGTGTGGTAATTTTAGAAAAGATAAAACTTGATTCTGATTCTACATTTATTAAACAGTACACATGCGACCCAAAACAAAAATTAAGCGACACCCTTCGACTTGTCAACATGAATGGATGTGATTCTTTGATCTATTATCAGTATGTTCTGCAACCAACACCTCATACGGTCATCAAAGATTTTGATTGTGCACTGCTGAAATATTCATCAGATACATTGATTTGGGCAGGACAATATTGCGATTCCGTGGTGATTATTGAACATATCCCTTTACAAAAAGACAGTACATTCATACAGGCTGTGAGTTGTGATTCTTTAAAAGTAGGACTTACAATAGACCATTTCTTAAACAGATTTGGTTGTGACAGTTTTGTTATTCAAAATACCTTTTTTGTTCCGCAACAAACTACCCGAATTACGGTAAGGGAATGTGGACTTTTGAATGAATATGTAGATACACTAAAATTTACCACGGCACTTTGTGACAGTTTTGTAATCGTCTATCATCTCGCAATTCCAAAGGATAGTATAGTTGTCAATAGCAGCACTTGTGATCCTTTAATAGCAGGTCAATACAGTCATCGATTTACCAATCAATACGGTTGTGACAGTTTGGTGATTGAATTGATATCTCTCAAACCCTCCGATTCAGTTTTTCTTGAGGAGAAAACCTGTGTCTTTTCCTCCGCAGGAAAGCGGGTGTTAAAATTTTCCAATCAATTTGGTTGTGATAGCTTAGTACAAATTGATATTAAATTTATTCCATCAGATACTCTTTGGTCCATACAGTACACCTGTGACTTAAGGGAAGTGGGAATTGATACAGTTGTGTATACTACTAATACTTGTGACAGTATTTTATTTTTGGAAAAGAAATATAAATCGGCTGACACTTCATTCACCAGTCTATTCACATGTAATTTTCTCGACAGCGGTATGGATACCCTTTTACATCAAAATCAATTCGGCTGTGACAGTCTGGTTTTTGTTCACACTATATTCAAGCCATTACAGCTTAATTACAAGTTGGATTCAATACAATGTTTTGATCAAAATAATGGTAAAATATTTATCATCAATGATTCTATTTTTACAATTCCTTATGAGTTTTACCTAAACCAAAAAATATTTACAAACATAAATAGGTTGGAAAATCTTGCGCCCGGGAATTATGAAGTTTATGTGAAGGATGGAGATGGATGCATTACTGATTCAGTAAGATTTACTTTATTAAATCCATCCGAATTCATTACTGAGTTGGGTCCTGATAAAGATGTTGAACGTGGGACAAGAGTAGAAATCAAACTTCAGTCTAATAAGAGGCTTGTAAGTATTTACTGGAAGCCTGACAAATACAGCAATTGTACAACTTGCGATCAGTTAAATTTTATCGCAGATCAGGATGGGTGGATTTACAGTCTCAGTTTAGATGAACAAAATTGCAGCAGTTTTGATTCAGTTTACATCCGGGTTAAAGAATCAGAAAATTTTTATGTACCCAATCTAATCTCACCAAATGGAGATAATATCAACGATTATTTTTTTATCCAGGGCCCTGAAAATGGATCGGTCGAGAATTTGGTAATTTACGATCGATGGGGAGCCAAAGTATTTGGATGTAATGGTGTTCCGGTCAATCAACCAAATGTGGGATGGGATGGAACTTATCATTCCCAGCCTTTAAATCCCGGTGTATTTGTTTTTTATGCAAGGTTAAGAACTGACAAAGGGATCGTAGAGATGAGTGGTGATTTTACATTGGTGAGGTAATCGGAAAGGGATTTGTTCTTATTCAATGGATCGTTTAGATTTTGCGTATTGACAACTGCACTTTTATTTAATTACCATTGAGCAAACTCCATAATGAAGTATTGTGCATTTTGATTTTTCAAAAATTATTGATTTCTAACATCGATGGTTTTTAGACAAGGCCTTAATTGGAATTATTGGATAACATGATGGAATAGGAATTTATAAAGTGTAGCTATTTTTGTCTACCAGATTTTCACTCTTAAGCTATCCGGACGCCACATTTTCATGCCTTCTTTTATTCCGAAGGCATCATAGAATTCAGGCAGGTTCGTGAAAGGACCGATTACACGCAAGTGCGCAGGTGAATGTACATCAGTAAGTACACGGGAGGCCATTTCTTCCGGTCTTGTGTGACCCAACCAGCCAAGCGCATAACCCATGAAAAATCTTTGGACAGGTTTAAGGCCGTTTACAGATTGGTGAGCATGAAATTGAGGTGTTTTTTTAAACGCATCCAACGCAAGAACTATCCCGCCAAGATCTGCAATGTTTTCACCCAGAGTGGCTTTACCATTGATGTGGAGACTGTCCAGAACTGTATATTCGTTAAATTGATGAACCATTTTTTGTGCATGGGCATTAAACTGATCCTCATCTTCTTTTGTCCACCAGTTTTTAAGATTTCCATGTTCGTCAAATTGACGTCCCTCGTCATCAAAACCATGAGTGATCTCATGTCCGATGGTTGAAGCTCCTGCATAACCGTATACCAAAGCATCATCTAATTCTTCATCCTTGAAACCAGGTACAGTAAAAATAGCTGCTGGCAGTACGATTTCATTGTTTGAAGGATTGTAATAGGCATTGTATGTCTGTGGAGTCATGTCCCATTCCGTCCGGTCAACCGGTTTGTAGAGTTTGTCGATTTGTTCTGCATACCACCATTTTCTTGCGTTCATGACATTTTCACAATATGAATTTTTTGCAATCTCCATACTGCTAAAGTCTTTCCACTGATTAGGATAGCCCACTTTTTTATTCATGGTCTGTAGTTTAGTCAAAGCTTTGACCTTTGTTTCAGGGCTCATCCATTCTAAATTCCGGATGTGGTCAGCAAAAGAGGATTTTACGGCCTCTACCATGTCTTCATATCTTTTCTTGGCCTGAGGACTGAAGTACTCTTTAACAAATTCCCTACCCAACAATTCACCCATTGAATTTTCCACTTCATTCAGCGCCCTTTTCCATCGAGGTTTCTGCACCTGGGCACCACTCAATAGTTTTCCATAAAATGAAAAATTCTGATCGTTTATTTCTTTGGACAATGTGTGGGCAAAAGAGTTAACCAGATTCCATCGAAGGTATGCTTTCCAATGATCAATTGGCAAAGTCGTCAACAATCCGTTCAACGTTTTGAAAAATTCGGGTTGGCCTACAATGCAGGAATCAACTTTTATTTCTGCAGCTTGCAGCCATTCTGTCCAATTGATGGCCGGAGTCAACATTTTAAATTTTGCAATGGTGTAGGGATTGTAGTTGGCATTTGGATCTCTCAGATCTTCCAATTTTCTGGAGGATTTGGCCAGTGCCGTTTCAAGTGAAAGAATTTGTTGTGCGTCACGAGAAGATTGCTCCTGAGTTCTACCGAGAAATTGGAGCATAACAGCAATATGATGAGGATATTCATTTCTGATGTTGGAGGTTCGAGGATCTGTATTGAAATAATAATCCCTATTCGGAAGACCAAGTCCACCCTGATTTAAGTAAAGTGCCATTTGATCACTTTTTTTAAGATCCTGAGTGGCATACAGGCTGAAAGCAGTATTTGAACCTAGTTTATTCAGTTCAGCCACCATATGTAATAATTGAGGAATGGATTGTATGGAATCGATCTGGTCCAAAAGAGGTTTAAGTGGTGAAATGCCCAGTTGGTCTGCATGTATGGAGTCCATTGCCATCGACCAAAAGTCACCTATTCTTCTTGAATTATGATCAGCATTTGGATTCTTGGCTGCAGCTTCACATATGTTTCGCAATTTGAGATAATTTTCATTTACAACCAGGTTGGCAATACCCCATCGGCTTTCCTCAGGAGGAATTGGATTACTTTTTATCCAGCTGCCATTGGCATATAAAAAAATGTCATCTCCCGGTAGCACCGTGGTATCCATGTTTTTCACCAGAATGTCCGGCTTTAGGGGAGTCTTTTCTGATGCTTGTTTACATCCGGTTTGGTTAATGAAAAAGATCAATAAAATGGTGATCGTTTTCGTCAGATATTTTTGATACAACATAAGGACAAAGATTATAGCTGCAAGATATGATTAGAAAGTAAGGAATACTAAAAGTAAACAATATCTGCCATTTTGGTTTGACTTGTATACATTTATGACCGAATATATTTTCACAATTGTTAGCATAATATTGCAATATGTGCATTTTAACTTTGCTGAAATAAGTTGAGTTCTTTGGAATACTCGTAGTCTTCAGACCAGACCCTTGAGAGAATGCATGTTGGCTCTAATTTTAAAAGCCAGAACTAAAAAACAGCTCTGTAGGTAATATAATATATTTTACTAATTACATTTTCTTCAAAGTATTCTTTAATTGTTATACTTTGGTACAAATGTTTATATAATCAAGTTTTTAATTTTCCAATTTATATCATGACCGTTTGTTTAGGCTGATATTCAACATATGGTGGTTAATGGACAAATTACGGGATGGAAAAGTCCTGAGTCTTTAATAGGTTTAGCTTTGAAGAAATCGAAAGGTTATGATATAAAGTGATTTTCCTGCTCAAGTTCAATAGTCATAAAAATTGGGTTTAAAAAAGGTAAAAAATAGAATTCAGTTATTTACCTTAATAAGCAATGCAATGATGACACCTCAGACAAAATATTCTTTAATCACTTCGACCATCTTAACCGGTTGGTCCGCGTGTATCCAGTGTCCTGCATTTTCTATCGTAACAAATTCTGCTTCTGAGAAATAAATTTTGATTTCTTCGCGGTCTTCGTTTGTCACATAATTTGATTTTGAGCCCAAAACAAAACAGACAGGAATGTAAATCCTATGGTCGGGAGAGAGGGATTCATTTATATTATTGTAATTTTGATAAATGGCTTCCAAATTGAGTTTCCACACAAACTTTTGATCATGTTTTCGGTCCAGATTCTTAAGTATGAACTGGCGGACTCCAAAATCTGGAATGAATGGAATGAGTCCTTCTTCCGCTTCTGACCTTTTGGTCAGCTTGTCCAGGTTGAGTGAAAACATTGCTTTGAAAATTTCTTCATGGCCTCCCTTGTAGGTTTTAATTCCAATGTCTACCACCATAGCTTTGTGGACGAGGGTTTCATCAGTTGCTAGCAATTCCATCACTACCTTACCTCCCATTGAATGCCCAATAATATTTACTTCCCTCAGATTATGCTCATGTACAAATCTTACGAGGTCCTGAGCCATAAGATGGTAATTCATCAAGGGATGATGTGGAGATTTACCATGATTCCGGAGATCGATCAAGTAAATGGTAAATTGATCCGCAAGTGCATTTGCAATGGTCTGCCAATTGTCCAAACTCCCGAACAATCCATGAAGTATCAACAGTGGCGGTCCTTGACCCAGTTTTTTATAGTGTAAAGAAATTGTGTTATTCTCCTCCTGCATGGTATTTTTGCCTTTTGCGCTTAATTAATGTCCAAATTTATACTTAATTCAAATTATCAGCCTTCAGGGGATCAGCCAGATGCTATCAAGCAACTGACTGAAGGGGTGCTGAATGAAGAAAAGGCACAAGTTTTACTCGGTGTGACCGGGTCTGGTAAAACATTTACCATTGCCAATGTCATTGCCAATATCAACAAACCAACCCTGATCCTCTCCCACAACAAAACACTCACCGCACAACTTTACGGTGAATTCAAGGAATTTTTCCCTGACAATGCCGTAGAATATTTTGTATCATATTATGATTATTACCAGCCGGAAGCTTATGTTTTTGTAACAGATACTTATATAGAGAAGGATCTCGCCATCAATGAAGAGGTAGACAAATTAAGGCTCAAGGCAACATCTTCTATACTTTCGGGCAGACGGGATGTGATCGTAGTCGCAACGGTTTCCTGTATTTTCGGAATGGGGAATCCAGAGGATTATAAAGCTGGAATTATTCGTATTCAAAAGGGCCAGGTCATCTCCCGAAATGATTTTTTGTATCGGCTGGTGGACAGTTTGTACAGCCGCACAGAAGGAGATCTGAATCGTGGAAACTTTCGTGTAAAAGGAGACACGGTCGACATCAATTTGCCTTACGTGGATTTTGGAATTCGCATCCACTTTTTTGGGGACCAAATTGAGCAGATCGATGAGATCGAAATTACTTCCGGCAAGCGCATTACCAGCATGGACTTTGCAGCTATCTTTCCTGCGAATCTTTATGTGGCACCCAAGGATAGATTGAAATCCATCCTCCGACATATAGAAGATGAACTGGCCCAACAGAAAAAGTATTTCGAATCAGAAATGAAATACAGCGAGGCGAAACGCATTGAAGAAAGGACTCAATTTGACTTGGAAATGATGCGTGAGCTTGGCTACTGTTCAGGAATAGAAAATTATTCACGATTCTTTGACGGTAGAGCAAAAGGTACTCGACCATTTTGTTTGTTGGACTATTTTCCGGATGATTATCTTTTAGTAATTGACGAAAGTCATGTGACCATTCCTCAGATAAGGGGCATGTGGGGCGGTGACCGAGCGCGTAAAATGAATTTGGTACAATTTGGCTTCAGGTTACCCTCTGCATTGGACAACAGGCCGTTAAGTTTTGAAGAATTTGAGCAGCAGATTAATCAGATTATTTATGTAAGTGCGACTCCTGCAGATTATGAGTTGGGACAAACAGAAGGAATGGTTGTTGAACAAGTTGTGAGGCCAACAGGTTTGCTTGATCCGCCTATTGAAATCAGGCCATCTATCAATCAAATTGATGATTTGCTGGACGAAATTCATAAACGCAAGGCAAAGAATGAAAGGGTGTTGGTCACGACGCTGACTAAAAGAATGTCGGAGGAACTGGCAAAATATTTTCAGGGTCTTAATTTGCTCTGCAAGTACATTCACTCTGAGATTGACACCATGGAGCGCGTGGAGATCCTCAGGGATCTCAGGCTTGGAGATTTTGATGTCTTGGTCGGTGTAAATTTACTGAGAGAAGGATTGGACCTTCCGGAAGTTTCACTGGTTGCAATTTTGGATGCAGACAAAGAAGGTTTTCTAAGAAGTGATCGTTCATTGACCCAGACTGCTGGGCGGGCTGCACGGAATGCCAATGGACTGGTGATCTTTTATGCGGATAAAGTAACCGACTCCATGAGGAGAACTATGGAAGAAACTGAAAGGAGGCGTGCTAAACAAATGGCATACAATATGGAACATGGAATCACGCCAAAGACATTGAGCAAGACCAGAGAGGAGATCATGGCCAAAAGCTCCATATTGGATTTGAGAGGCAAACAACCTAATGTTTATACAGGTCCTGAAGAGGGTATTATCGCTGCAGATCCTGTAGTAGAATATTTGAACCGCACACAAATCGAAAAACTTATTGCAGAAACAGAAAAGAAGATGAAACAAGCAGCCAAGGATCTTGATTTTATAACTGCTGCACAGCATAGAGATGAAATGAATCTCTTAAAAAAGAAACTACAGGGTTTGGCTTAGATTTTTCTGTCTTTCCACTCAAGAGATATTGGAAACCAAGACAACAACCCAAGTACTAAAAAATAAATAGTATACAAAAGCTCAAGTGGTAAAATCCATTTTAATAAATATCCTCGCTTGAAAAACATGCTAGATTGTCGAATTAAAATAAAGTCCATTAGAAAATGTAAGAACAACATTCCCAACCCAGCATATAAATAAATAGGTAATTCTAACATTAAAGCCAAAAGTGTAAATGCAGGCAAGCTCAATCTGAATACCCAAACGAAAGATGAGACTAATAACATGTTGAAGGAGGATGCACTCTTCATTTTTCCGGCCCATCTAAGACGTTGTGATAAGAGTGCTCGAACAGTTCTGATGGCGCTTGTCTGAACAGAAGCCTGATTTGATTTTAATGCATACACTTTGCCGGGATAGATTTTTTTTACCTTTTGGATGAGAAAAAGATCATCTCCTGAAGCGATGTGTTGGTTGTTATCGTAAGGATCTGTCTCTTGAAAGACCGATTTCTCATAAGCAAGATTTGCCCCACTACCAAGATAGAACATTCCCGAGCGAATCCCTACCAAATGCACCATGAAAGAATTGACAAAATCCATGTCCTGAAATAAATTCAGCAAGGTTTTTTCTTTTTTGACTAATACTGGCGCTACAATAAGCTTGGGTTTAAATTTTTCATAATACGCGACTATTGTTCTGAGCCAGTCTTCTCCATGAATGCAATCCGCATCTGTAGTTATCATCAAATGACCTGTGGCATGACTGATTCCATATGAAATGGCTTTTTTCTTTGAACCTGTGATGGTAGTACGTTTATAAACACCCAACCTCATCACTCTTAACCGCTGATCTTTGATGTTTTCAAGTATTTCAGGGGTGGCATCATCTGACTGATCATCCACCACAATCAGTTCAATTAAATCGTAGGGATAATTTTGAGCTAAAATAGAATTGGTACATTGTTGAATACTTTCTTCTTCATTTCTTGCAGGGACAATCACACTTACTTTCGTTGAAGGGGTAAATGCAAAATCTATGATAAATTCCTTTTGTTTTCGCCAATGAACCAGAAAGATCAGGCTAAGAATGATATAGATAAAAGAAAGAAATGCAACGGTAATGAGAAATATCAGCACAAAAAAAGTTTATTCAAACAAATCGTCGTAGCCAGACAAGGCTTTTTCCTTTTCAGCTGACTTTTTATTTAAATCTTTGGAACCTGCATTTGGGTCCATTACTTCTTCGTAAGCTGTATATTTTTCTTCGAATGCATGGTCTGAAGACTCAGGTTGCATCACCCCAAAATTTTTATAAGCCCAGGCTTTAAAAATTAAACCAATAGAGACCAAAGGAAGCCCAATGAGCTGTAGTCCGATGTGCAACATGCCACCAATGAAGCTGGCCTTAAAGGTTTGGAGGATAATTTTAATGTGATTACCTACCACTCTCGGATAAATAATAACGGCTGCAATTAGAAAGATCGGGGATAAAAAAAACAGAATCCTGTATACATGATAAAACAAATACAGGAATACACCCACAAAGGCAAGCAACACGAGTGTGCCAATAATCCTTTGGTAAAGATTCTTGTCGGAATTAAAAGTATATGTTTTATTCTGGATCATGTTCGCCAAGCAAATATAGCACAAATTTATGCATTAAAATAATAAATAATATGTTAATGTTGAATATTAACTTATTACGCTTGAATGGGATCAAAATGGGTTAAATACAATCTGGAAAATAAACCATTGGGATGTGCTAAAAGTTCCTGCTGGCTGCCTGATTCTACAATTTTTCCTTTTTCCAGCACAAGTATCTTGTCCACATTTTTAATGGTAGAAAGCCTGTGGGCTATAATGATAGAAGTTCTTCCTTTTGTAAGTTTGTCAATAGCATTCTGGATTATGGCCTCTGTCTGGTTATCAATTGAAGAAGTGGCTTCATCCAATATCAGGATATTGGGTTGGTAAACCAAAGCCCTTACAAATGAGATCAATTGGCGTTGGCCCATGGATAAGTTGGAGCCTCGTTCTGTTACCTGATATTCATATCCACCCGGTAACACCTTGAAGAAAATATCGGCTCCAATAGTTTTGGAGGCTTCCTCAATCTGTTGATGGCTGATGTTAGGATTATTGAGACTGATATTGTCATATACCGAACCATAAAACAAAAATACATCCTGTAGTACCAATCCTATATTACCTCTAAGGGTTTCTAAATCATATTCTTTGATATTGATCCCATCAATAGAAATCACTCCATTTTCCACCTCATAAAGTCGGTTGAGAATACTGATCATGGTCGACTTGCCAGAACCGGTGCTACCTACAATGGCTAAAGATTTGCCGGCTTCCAAAGTAAAGGAAATGTCATTTAAAACCGGAGTAATTCCATCATAGGAAAAGCTTACCCGATCAAATACAACCTCCCCTTTCAGTATATCCAGATGAATATTACCTGAGTCATAATCCTTTTCTTGATTGTCCAGGGTATGAAAAATCCTTCCTCCGGCAATTAAACCCATTTGGAGGCTGTTGAATTTGTCAGCCAGCATTCTTACAGGTTGGAACAATCTGGCAATAAACATTGGAAAGGCAACCAATTGACCCACGGTAACAGCACCTCCAAGCACACCTTTTGCACCCCACCATACCATAAACCCAAGGGAGGCAGCGGATATAATTTCAACCACCGGAAAAAATACTGCATAATAGAATATCCCATCAAGATTTGCTTGCGTATAGGTTTTGTTGATGCTTTTGAATTTGGCTGCAATTTTTTTCTCAGCAGTGAAGATTTGGACTATCCTCATACCGCTGATGTGTTCCTGAAGAAATGAATTCATTCGTGCAACTTCAGTTCGTACACGTTGGTAAGAAACCTTTACTTTTTCTTTAAAAATATAGCTGGCTATCAACAATAGGGGAAAGCTTACCAAAGAAATAAAGGTCAATTTTACACTGGTGTAGAACATCATGCCAAGTATAGTCAAAAGACCCAGCACATCTGCCATTATAGTGATAAGGCCTTCGGCAAATACGACATTTACTGATTCAAGATCATTGACAGTTCTGGTGGTATTGGTTCCAACCGGAGTTTTGTCAAAGTAAGCAAGCTTCATACCCAATAAATGTGCAAAGACTTTATTACGGATGTCTTTAATGACATTTTGCCCAAGGGTATTTGTCAGGATGGTAAAGAGATAACGTAAACCCGTCGTCGTGATTAAAACCAATACAAACAGTAAGGCCATTTTTTGGAGACCAGGAAGGTCTGCCTTCATGATGTGGTTGTCCACCATCAAATGAGTTAAATAAGGGGTCAATGCATTTAATGGAGCCAACAATATTGCTAGAAATGTTGAGGTCCAAAGTATCGATCTGTATGGTTTTGTAAAACCAAACAAACGTCTGAGAATAAAAAAATTGTTGCCTGAATCTGACATTGAGCCAGCAAAATTACAATTATTCTTACAGCATCCCCTCATCTGCAAAGCTGTAATAGCCTTGATCTGAAATTATCAGATGATCGAACACATTAATGTCAAGGGCAATCCCTGCATTTTTTGCTTTTTGTGTCAGGTCGATATCTTGCTGACTTGGCTTGAGATTTCCGGATGGGTGATTATGCGAAAGAATGATTGCAGTAGCCTGAAGTTCCAAGGCCCTCTTAAAAATGATGCGAACATCAACCACCGTACCGGTTAATCCTCCTAAACTAATCTTCTCCGCGCCCAATATGAAATTAGCTCTGTTGAGAAAAACCACCCAACATTCTTCTACTTGTAAATCTTCCATTCTGGAACGTAAGATCTGATAAGCTTCCTGACTGGATTTTAATCCGGTCTTTGGTTTGGCTTCAGCCTGTTGCCGGCGACGGGCCAGTTCCATGGCCGCTTCAATAGTAATGGCTTTAACTGATCCAATACCTTTGAATTTTTTTAGTTTGGCAATCCCCATTCTCCCAAGTTCGAATAGGTTGTTTCCTGAGGCATCTAGAATTTTTTTGGACAGATCAAGAGCACTTTCATTTCTGCTTCCTGATCCTAACAGGATAGAGAGTAGTTCTGCGTTGCTCAGCGCTTCTTTTCCTTTTAAGGCTAGTTTTTCACGGGGACGATCATCCAGTGCCCAGCTTTTAATGCTGCTGCCAGTAGGTGTTTTCATAGGTGTGTTATTTATTTTTTTGTGAATGATAGGGTGCTTACTTTTTGTTTGTCAAATAATTTCAATAGGTAGTTGCCTTGAGGAAGTTCTTGCACATCGAGTTTGATTGGTTGAACAGAAGGTGATCCGTATTTTACCTTTTTGTATAATTGTCCAGATAAATTGTACACTTCAAGATAATCCGGGATCCAGTTAAGTTTAGAAAGATCAATAAATATTTCTCTATTGGCGGGAACCGGAAAAGCAGATATTTTATCCGGGATTTGAAAGTCCCTTGAAGCAGTTGAGTTATTATCAACTTTATACAATTCTGATCCCAGGACATTGGTATATCTGGAGAGGATTATTTGGTTAGGGATGGTATTAAAAATTACCGGCCTGAAGCGGCCACCAAAATCTGTATAACTTTCTGCCTTCAGAGTATCTTGATGGAACCTCCAGATTTCTTTTAATAAAGGAATGGTTTCGATCACAAAATAAATTCTGTTACCTAGAACTTGAATGTTGGCATCTGTGGTTACACCGAAAGCAGAATTATCGACTTTCAAAGTACCTTTTTTGGTTCCGTCAGTAACACAGATATAGGTGTCTCCATTAGATTCTGCTGCATAAAAGTACAAACGGTCTTTATGAACCTTGAAGGCACCATAAGGAGCAGCATCTGTAGTTAAAAATACAGCTTCATTCCTGGTATAATCGTAACTTGAAATATCCTTGTCATTGTGGATAATAAAAGAAGTATTTATAAAAAATACATCTAGGTAATTTGAGGACTCTTTTGACAAGCTTATTTCTTTAGTGCCTGCAGACGTGCCATCTGTAACGATGGTCAGTTTTACAGAATTTTTTATCCCTCCAACAAAGAGCAAAGAATCTACTCCATATGCAGTGTAAACATTATCAAAATTAAATAGACCATTTTTTGAAAGGTAGGATTGAATAGTAAGAGTTCCTGCTGATGTCCCATCTGAAATCATAGGTGCCATCTTGGTGGTGTTGGTGCTGTTGTCAAAAAAGACGGCTCCACCCTTAAAGTTGGATGATTTATAGGTGTTTTTGGTAGTGGCATTGATGTCTGCAATTTTTAAAGTACCATTCACGGTAGCATCGCTTACCCATAATTGATTAGGATTTGGTTTCAGCGGGTCGGCTTGAACAAATAGTAGAACTTTGTTGGTGTCTATTTTCATGATGGCTTCAATAGGCGTTGTTTCAAAACCCCTTACTCCTTTTGTTCCAAGATCTTTACCATTGCTAACAAACAATGTCCTTACCCCCAAAAAACCATCAAAAAATAGTTTGGTACCAGTATTCGTTAAGTGTCCAAAATTGGTAATATTTTCTGCACCTAAAAGTTTCCGGGTTCCCGCATCTGTTCCATCTGAAACAAATATACTTCCAGGACTGAAATCGGTATCTACGCCATGGTAATATAGCTTATTGCCAAATACTATATTCTGCGATGACATGACTCCGGATTGTATACCCGGATATACATCTTTTATTAAAACCTGAGCATTCGACCGGATGCATGCGAACAAAACGAAAAGGACTGTAAACTTTTTCATTCTGCAATTCTACAAAAAAAAACTTTTAGGACAAAGCTTGTCTTAAGTCTTCAATCAAATCTTCCACATCTTCAATGCCCACACTTAACCGCATTAATGAATCTGTTAGGCCAGATTTCAATCGTTCTTCCTTTGGTAAAGAGGCATGGGTCATTGATGCAGGATGTCCAATCAAAGATTCTACACCACCCAGAGACTCTGCACAGGAAAACAATTTAGTTTTCGATAAGACCTTCATGGCAGCTTCTACATCTGTATTTTTAAGATCAAAAGAAACCATTGCTCCGAAATCACGCATCTGACTTTTAGCTACTTCGTGACCCGGGTGATTGCTAAATCCAGGATATAAAACTCTGTTTACATTGGGATGGGAAATAAGAAATTCTGCAATTTTGCGAGCATTTTCACAGGCTCTTTGTACCCTTACATGAAGGGTTTTTATTCCCCTGAGGATCAGAAAACAGTCCATAGGTCCCGGAACAGCACCGCTGGCATTCTGGATAAAATACAATTGCTCTGCAAGCCTCTTATTTTTAGTAATGACCGCTCCATGTACAACATCGCTATGACCACCCAAATATTTGGTTGCGGAATGTAACACGAGATCGGCACCCAGATCTAACGGATTCTGAAGGTAAGGCGATGCGAAAGTATTGTCAACACATACAAGAATATTCCGTTTTGCGGCAATCTTACAAATGGCTTTGATATCTACTATATTTAGCAATGGATTGGTTGGGGTTTCAACCCAGATCAATTTGGTATTTTCATCCAGAGCGGCTTCCACAATATCTGGATCCTGCATGGGAACCAGTTTATTGCTAATGCCAAAGGGTTTGAATATTTTTTCCAACAACCTGAAAGATCCACCATACATGTCATTACTGGCTACCACACCGTCACCGGATTTCAACAATTTAATAATGGCATCCATTGCTGCAAGTCCACTGCCAAAACATATGGCGTCAGTTCCATTTTCCAATGCAGCCAAGTTTTCCTGCAAGGCTGTTCGGGTTGGGTTCTGGGTTCTGGCATATTCATATCCCTTGTGATTTCCAGGCCCATCTTGAACATAGGTGGAGGTCTGGAAAATAGGGGTCATAATTGCTCCTGTGGAAGGATCAGGGTGGACACCTGCATGGATAAGCTTGGTTGCAAATTTCATTTTGTTTCGTTTAAAAAGGAAAAAGATTCAGAGAATAAAAATCAATTATCGACTGAGTACTTTTCTGATTTTTTCAAGTACGTCCTTGACTCCAAGACCATATTTTTCCATCAGTTCCATAGGTTTACCGCTTTCACCAAAGGAATCATTTACGGCAACATATTCTTGTGGTGCAGGGAAATTCATGCTGAGTAATTGTGCAACACTGTCACCTAATCCGCCGTTGCGCTGATGTTCTTCACAACTTACTACCCTGCCGGTTTTTTTGACAGAGTTGAGGATTGCTTCTGTATCCAATGGTTTGATCGTATGAATATTTATCAATTCGCAATTGATTCCTTCTTTATCGAGTTGACGCACAGCCTCCAATGCATTCCAAAGTAAATGTCCGGTAGCAATGACGGTTACGTCTTTACCGTCTTTTAGCTTAAGGGCCTTACCAATTTCGAATTTTTCATTTTCTAGAAAAACAGGCCAATCAGGTCTTCCAAACCTTAGATAAACCGGACCCTTAAATTCTGCTATGGCTTGAGTGGCTGCTTTTGTCTGAGCGTAATCAGCAGGGTTTATTACTGTCATACCGGGAAGCATCTTCATTAAGCCAACATCTTCCAATATCTGATGGGTAGCACCATCTTCACCTAAAGTGATACCGGCATGAGAAGCTGCGATTTTGACATTTTTTTCTGAATAGGCAATGGACTGTCGGATTTGGTCAAAGACCCTGCCAGTTGAAAAGTTAGCAAAAGTACCGGTAAATGGGATCATTCCAGTGGTCGCCAAACCGGCAGCCATACCCATCATATTTGCTTCCGCAATTCCAACCTGAATGAATCGCTCTGGGAATTCTTTTTCAAAGAGGTCCATCTTCAGTGATCCTGCAAGATCTGCACAAAGGGCAATTACTTTTGGGTTCTTTCTGGCGGCTTCCAATAATCCGTCTCCAAAACCATTTCTGGTAGCTTTTTTAGCAGTACTTTGATATTTATCCCAGGTGCTCATAATTAAAAATCTCCTAAAGTTTGTGGCAATTGTGCCAATGCTTTTTCTGCTTGTTCATCATTAGGCGCTACTCCATGCCATTTATGAGTGCCCATCATAAAATCTACTCCAAAACCCATTACAGTCCTCATTAATATGACGACAGGTTTCCCTTGATGTAATTTTCTTTTGGCCATCTCAAGGATGTGCACAACATCATCCATTTGATTTCCTTCCATATGCATTACCTCCCAGCCGAAGGCATGCCATTTGCCGGGAAGATCACCTAGGGAAATGACCTCATCATTAGGACCATCTATTTGCTGACCATTCCAATCTACTGTTACAATGAGATTGTCTATTTTATAATGGGCAGCACACATAATAGCCTCCCAGTTCTGTCCCTCTTGCAATTCTCCGTCACCGGTCAAAACGTAAACGAGCGATGAATCACCACTCATTCTTTTACCCATGGCGGCCCCAAGAGCAACACTCAGGCCCTGGCCTAAAGAGCCAGTAGCAATCCGGACTCCGGGAATGTGCTCATGTGTGGCAGGATGCCCCTGAAGCCGAGAATTTATTTGTCTAAAGGTATTTAATTCTTCCACTGGAAAATGACCTGTTCGGGCAAGTACACTGTAAAGCACCGGAGAAATATGGCCATTGGAAAGAAAAAATAAATCCTCCCCTTGACCCTCCATACTGAAGGGTAATTTGTAATTCAGTGTGTTGAAATAAAGTGCAGTTAAAAAATCCGCACAGCCAAGCGAACCTCCGGGGTGTCCGCTTTTTGCCATCCAGGTCTGCCTGATGATGTCTCGTCTGACTTGTGACGCGATTTGAGTGAGTTCGGCTATCGTCTTCATGGTTTGGCCGCAAAGGTAATGATTGTCCTGTGCTTGTGCTAAAACTGTTGCGAATAAATCATAATATTTGGCCTTTGTGATTTTTTTACGTTTCTTCGGTGCCTAATTAAATTTCTTATGAAATTAGTCCATAATCTTTTTGTTTGCCTCACGTTCTTTTCTATTATTCATCTCTGTCAGGCGCAGGTAAGTTTTCCGGTTAATGGTGTCAGGGAACCGGATCAGTCATGCTTTCTCTTACGACAGGCCACTGTGCATCCTGAACCCGGCATTCAATTGGAAAATACAGATCTTATCATTAGAAACGGTAAAATCGAAACCATAGGTAAAGATTTAAAACCACCCATAGATGCAGTGATAAAAGACTATAAAAACATGCACATTTATCCTTCTCTGATAGACTTGTATGCTGATTACGGGATGCCTGAACCCAAAAAGGCAATTTCAAACAATGCCATGGTCAGCAGTAAGGAGGGTGCATTTTCTTGGAATGAGGCCTTGAAGCCTGAAATTAAAGCGGCTGAATTTTTTACCGTAAAAAATGAACAGGCGCAGAAGTTCAGAGATATTGGATTTGGAATGGTAAACACTCACTTTCCGGATGGAATTTCGCGGGGCAGCTCCACCTTGGTTTTTTTGGGAACAGGAAATGAGCATGAGATGATATTAAAATCAGAGGTTGCACATCAATTAACTTTTAATAAAGGATTATCCTCACAAGATTATCCCGGCTCTCTGATGGGATGTCTGGCATTGCTACGCCAAACCTATCTGGATGCGGCTTATTATGAAAAAGTTATAAAACCAAAGGAAGTTAATCTTTCCTTGGAAGCATGGAATCGCAACGGATCATTGTTGCAGATTTTTGCTGCCAATGACAAATTCGACATCCTTAGAATTGACAAATTAGCAAAAGAATTTAATCAAAATTTTATCATCAAATCAAATGGAGATGAATATCAACGTATAGAGGAAGTTAAAAAGACAAATGCAAGACTGATAGTTCCACTAAAATTTCCACCATTGTATGAGGTGGAGGATCCATATGATGCCGAGCAAATTGATTTGGCAGATTTAAAACACTGGGAACTTGCTCCTTACAATCCTGCATTCCTTGAGAAAAACAATGTAGAGTTTAGTTTTACCACCAATGGACTTAAAGATCAAAAAGATTTCTTGCCAAATTTACGCAAAGCTGTAAAGCTCGGTTTAAGCAAAAATAAAGCGCTGGAAGCTTTAACTACTACTCCAGCCAAATGGATGGGTTTGGATAATGTAATAGGGAGTTTGGCTAAAGGGAAATGGGCAAATATGATCATTACAAATGGAGATTTACTTGAAGAAAAAACGCAGATTTATGAAAACTGGATAAAAGGACAATCTTATGTGGTCAAAAGATTTGAGACGGATAACTATAGTGGTAATTACAAAATGCAATTAGGTCCTAAGTCTTATGAAATAATGTTGGTAAAAAAAGAAGACAAGTATGAATGTACAATTCTTACGAATGATTCAATGAAACTTAATCTGCAAATCAAAATTGAAGGTCGCTATCTGAACGGTAAGTTTACGGATGAAAATAAACAAGTTTATCTGTTGAGTGCAACTGAACAGGAAGGAATTTTCATCGGTCAAAGTATTGGATCTGATGGAATTGTTAAGATCTTTCAGATGAAACTTAATGATGATCTGGGGAAAGAATTTAAAGTGGACACCAAAGAAAAAAATGCAAACATACCGGATACTGTATCAATGGTAACCTATCCTTTCATGGCCTATGGATGGATGGAAAAACCTGTTCAGAAAAAGTATTTAATTAAAAATGCTACAATATGGACTTGCGAAAAAGATGGAAATCTAAGTAATACAGACTTGTTGATAGAAAATGGAAAAATTAAGAAAATAGCAAAAAGTATTTCGGATGAAACGGCGATCGTCATCAATGCTTCCGGAAAACATCTTACTCCTGGTATAATTGATGAGCACAGCCATATCGCAATCTCGCGCGGTGTAAATGAATGCACAGAAGCATCAACTGCTGAGGTACGAATCGGAGATGTGATCAATTCTGATGACATCAATATTTATCGTCAACTTTCAGGTGGTGTGACAACCTCTCAATTACTGCATGGTTCCTGTAATCCAATTGGAGGCCAATCTGCAATCATCAAATTGAGATGGGGTTCATCACCGGATGAAATGAAATTTGAAGGAGCTGACCCTTTTATCAAATTTGCTTTAGGTGAAAATGTAAAACGATCTGGTGGAAACAACAATCAAAGATTTCCAGACACCCGAATGGGCGTAGAACAAGTTTATATTGATTATTTTACCCGTGCCAAATCTTATAGTGACGACATAAAGAAATTTGGCCCCGACAAGGTGAGAAGAAATCTTGATTTGGAAACGTTGGCAGAAATATTGGACAAAAAGAGATTTATAACTTGTCATTCCTATGTTCAGTCAGAGATCAATATGTTGATGCATGTTGCTGAGCGATTTAATTTCAGGGTAAATACCTTTACACATATTTTGGAAGGCTACAAAGTGGCTGATAAGATGAAAAAGCATGGGGTTGGCGCTGCTTCATTTTCAGACTGGTGGGCTTATAAATTTGAGGTATATGAAGCCATCCCATACAATGGAGCCATCTTGCATAACCAGGGTGTCACAACAGCTTTTAACAGTGACGATGCAGAAATGGCTCGTCGGCTGAATCAGGAATCTGCTAAAGCAATTAAATATGGAAATTTGTCAGAAACAGAGGCCTTAAAATTTGTGACGCTAAATCCTGCAAAATTATTACATCTTGATCATCGGGTAGGCAGTCTTAAAGAAGGGAAGGATGCCGATGTGGTGCTTTGGAATGGGAATCCTTTGTCGGTCTATTCGTTGGTTGAAAAAACATTTATTGATGGAATAAAATATTTTGACAAAGATGAACAAGTCAACAAACAAGAATTCATCCGAAAAGAACGTGCACGCATCATCCAGAAAATGTTGCAACAGAAATCTTTAGGGTCAACAACAACCCCATTCCGCTCACCAACTAAAAAACTATATCATTGCGATTCTGTTGAGGGAGAGACTCTTAATTCTGACAATGATTTAAATTCACATCATCATGAATAGCATACAGCTTATTTCAATTAAATCCATGCAATTTTTTTCATTATTGGTCTTGCAACTAGGTTCATTTTCGCATTTTTTGCAAGCTCAAATCCCGGTTGGTGTCCAAAAGGAAGAAATGGCATTTTACAATGCAAGGATTCATACTGGCAAGGGTGCAGTTATTAACAATGGAGTACTGATTTTTAATAATGGAAAAATCAGTTATGTAGGAGATGATAATACTAAAGTCAAATCGGTAAAAAATTCAATAGATCTTCAGTCTCAGGAAATATATCCAGGTTTTATTGCTGCGGGAACTACTTTAGGTCTGGAAGAGATATCTGCTGTGAAAGCTACACAGGACAGCCGCGAATTGGGAAATTTGAATCCCAACTTAAGGGCTGTGATTGCATACAATACCGATTCTAAAGTAATTCCAACTGTCAGATCAAACGGTGTTCTTTTGGCTCAGATTGCCCCTACAGGTGGAGTGATTTCAGGACAGTCTTCTATTGTCCAGTTAGATGCATGGAATTGGGAAGATGCTGCTTATTCTGAAGACGAAGGTGTCTGGTTGAATTGGCCAAATAACTATTCAAATGGTGGCTGGTGGGGAGAACCTCAAAAATCTACAGCCAATGAAAATTATATCAAGGAAGTTGAGTCTTTGAATAATTATTTTTCAAGGGCAAAAGCATACAGCAAATCATCAGGTGGGGAGATAAACCTTGCTTTTGAATCCATGAAGGGATTGTGGAAAAATCAGAAAAAATTATTTATAAGGGTCAATAACGCAAAAGCTATTATACAGGCAATTTTGTTTTGTGAGCAATTCGAAATTAAGCCTGTGATTGTAGGTGGAGATGATGCATGGAAAATTACTGATTTCTTGAAGGCCAGAAATATTTCTATTATATTGGGGAGGATACATAGCCTGCCAACTCGAGAAGATGAGAATGTATTTCAACCTTATCTGAATCCAGGAATTCTTAAAAAAGCAGGTATTCTTTTTGGAATAAGTGATGAAGGATTTTGGCAACAACGAAATTTGGCTTTTCAAGCCGGGCAGGCTGTTGCGGGCGGATTATCTCATGAAGATGCAATTGCTTCTGTAACATCATCGGTTGCTGAAATTCTTGGCATTGCCCACCGTACAGGCAGTTTGGAAGTAGGTAAGGATGCCACATTTTTTATTTCCAAAGGCGATGCGCTTGATATTAAAAGTCAAGACATAAACATGGCTTTTATTCTGGGAAGACAGATAGATTTGGATAACCTACACAAACAATTGTATAAGAAGTATTCAGAAAAGTACAGTCGTCAATAATTAGGTAGTTTCCAAGGAAGGTAAAGTAAGGAATATTTTTGAAATTTCTTTTCAGAGCAAGACCCTTCCAATTGCAAGGAGGTTGTATTTAACAGGTAACAATCAAAAAATATTTTTTTTCATTTGGTTAAGATAATTAGTTTACCTTTGTAATTAACTAAATGGTTAAACCAAATGGTTAAGGCAGACAAAGATGACAATACCAGGGAGAAAATTCTGGAAGCGGCCCGCAAGGTCATGATTCGGAAAGGGCATGCTGGAGCAAGGATGCAGGATATTGCTGACGAGGCTGGCATCAACAAAGCCCTCGTGCATTACTATTTTCGAAATAAAGAGTCGTTATTTGAACTAATTTTTAAGGAAGCTTTTCTAATTTTAATCCCAAGGATGAATGAAATATTCAGTGATTCATCCGGAGATTTCTTTGATAAAATACGTGCTTTCACTCATGCCTACATCGACATGGTGATCAGAAATCCATTCATACCAATGTTTGTTCTAAATGAGATAAATACCAACCCAGACGCTTTTAACAAAGGGCTTTTATCTGATTTTAAGAAATTACCTTTTGGTGAATTTCAAAATGCCATAGACCGTGCAATTAAAGAACAAAAAATAAAGTACATTGATCCAATACAATTAATGATGCATATTATGGGGATGTGCGTGTTCCCTTTTCTCGCGAAACCTATGTTTAAAAAATTACTAAACCTCAACGATAAGGAATATATGGCCATTCTAGAAATGCGTAAAAGAGAGGTAGCAGATTTTGTGATACAATCTTTGATAATTTAATTTCAGAAGCATGAAAATAATAAATAGTTCACTTTTCAATTTGCTTATTTGGACAATTGTTTGTCATGTCATCAAAGCCCAGGATACAGTCAGCCTAGAACAATTAAATGAAATGGCTATTCAGCAATTTCCTTTAACCAGACAACGCGTTTTGGTTGATGAAAATTTGGCAATTCAAAAGAGTATTTTTCAATCCTCTTACCTGCCGCAGGCAAATATTTCTGCACAGGCCGGTTGGCAATCAGAAGTAACTGAGCTACCTATCAAAATACCAGGCGTTCCAATAAACACCCTTGCCAAAGACCAATATCGCATTCAAATGGAGGTCACTCAGTTGTTATATGATGGTGGGTTGGTAAAGAATCAAAAAAAAATAAGTACACTTAATTCAACTACAGAGCTCCAAAAAATCTCAGTAGAACAGTATAAAATTAAAGAAAAAATTCTTCAGTTAGTTGTACAAATACATACTCTCGATGCACTTAATAATCAAACTGTGTTGTTACAGGAGGACCTTAGACAAGCTATTAACAAAGCTGAAGTCCAGGTCAATCAGGGTGTTGCCTTTAAATCCGCACTTTATAGTTTACAGGCTGAATATATTCGCACTTTGCAAAAGCAAACTGAAATTATAAGTGCACGGTCTTCATTATACAATACATTATCACTTCTATCAGGAAAATCTATTACCGATCAAACCAAAATAGTCTTACCAAAACCTGATGAAGTTAATTTTTCTAAATCAAATCAAAGGCTGGAATTGTCATTGTTCGATAGCCAGATAGCTGCTGTTAGGCAACAGGATAAATTAAATAAGGTCAGAATTATGCCAAGATTGACCGCATTTGCTCAAGGAGGTTATGGTCGACCTGGATTAAATTTCCTTAATAATGAATTTGATCCTTTTTTTATTGGTGGAATAAAAGCGTTTTGGAATCCTACTGCTGTCTATAATTTAAAAAAAGAAAGACAAATCATACAAATTAATAAAAACATGCTTGAGCTGCAGAAGGATAACTTTCTTTTGAACAACAGTATTCAGCTCAGTCAATCAGAGAGCGAACTTTTGAGATATAAGGAGTTAATTAAGGCGGATGAAGAACTCATTGTGTTGAGACGAAAGATTAAGACTTCTGCAGCAGCACAACTGGATCAAGGGGTCATAACAAGTGCCGATTATATCAGAGAACTCAACGCAGAAGATCAGGCCAAACAAAGCTTAATTATTCATCAACTACAATATCTACAATCATTAATTCAGTACAAATATATTTTAGGTCAGTAATATGAAAAATCCATTTTATCTTTTTTTGGTTGTTGTAATCTTCACTTCATGTTGGCAGAAAAAAGACAATTTTGAAGCCACAGGAACATTTGAATCGGAAGAAATTTTAGTCTCTGCTGAAATACCTGGCAGGATAGTAAAATTATCTGTTCACGAAGGGGACACTATAGATGCCGGAATTCTGTCAGTCGTTATTGATACTGTTCCGTTGCAACTGCAAATCGATCAGTTGCATTCCAGTATACGAGCCTTGTATGGCAAAACATTAAATGTTAAACCTCAGATTAAGTTGATACGCGATCAGTTGGAAGTGCAGAAGGTCCAACTAGCGAGTTTACAAAGAGAAAAAACGCGTTTTGTAAACTTGGTGAAATCCGATGCAGCTACCAGAAAGCAATTAGATGACATTCTTTCACAAATTGATATTTTGGAGCAACAGATGAATGTGAGCCAACAACAGGTCGAGGTACAATCGAATACTACCGGAACACAGAATCGTGGGATTCTAAGTGAGGAAGAACCTTTAGAAAAAAGAATTCAGGTGTTGCTGGATCAAAAAAATCGTGCTAAAATTCTTAACCCGATTGATGGAACAGTACTTTCTATATATGCAAAAGAATCCGAAGTGGTAGCTCCAGGTAAGCCAATTTACAAAATTGCAGATATGAAACACATGATTCTCAGAGCTTACATTAGTGGAAATCAATTAAGCAGCTTTAAATTAGGCCAGGAGGTGTCAATTTATACAGATAATGGGGGTGATCAGATGAAGGAATACAAAGGAGTAGTAAGTTGGATTAGTGATAAGGCTGAGTTTACACCAAAAACAATTCACACCAAAGAGGAGAGAGTCAATCTGGTTTATGCAATTAAAGTTTCGGTGGAAAATGATGGATATCTAAAATTAGGTATGTATGGAGAGATTCGAGTAAATATGCAAAAATGATCAGCGTCAGCATTCAATCAGTTTCTAAAAAATTTCTAAAAGAAAAGCAAATGGTTACTGCTCTTCATCCAATTTCGTTTGAAGTTGCAAAAGGAGAACTGTTTGGAATAATTGGTCCGGATGGTTCCGGGAAAACAACTTTGTTTAGAATTTTAAACACGTTGTTGTTGCCTGATTCTGGAGATGCATGGGTGGATGGATTTCACATCGTTCATGAATATAAGCAAATCAGAAAGCGAACTGGCTACATGCCAGGTAAATTTTCTTTATATCAGGATCTTACTGTGCAGGAAAACCTACAGTTTTTTGCTACCATTTTCAATACAAGTATTGAGAAGAATTATGATTTAATTAAGGACATTTATGGTCAGATTGAACCCTTTAAGAATCGAAAGGCAGGAAAATTATCAGGAGGAATGAAGCAGAAATTAGCCTTGAGCTGTGCATTGATTCATAAACCAACTGTTTTATTTTTAGACGAGCCAACTACAGGCGTAGATGCTGTTTCCCGAAAGGAATTCTGGCAAATTCTTAAATCATTGCAAAAACAGGGCATTACTATTTTGGTTTCAACACCTTATATGGATGAAGCTAATTTATGCGATCGGGTGGCTTTAATACAAGAAGGCAAAGTGCTAAGCATGGATACCCCTGAAATCATTACGGGCAATTTTCACAAAAATATTTTTGCAATTAAATCAGCTAAAAGAATTACTTTATTAAGTGATTTACGCTCCAGGGAATTTACTGAACATGTATATCCCTTTGGTGAATATTTCCATTTGATCACAAAATCACCCATGGAACCCCAGCAAGTTTATGCAGAACTTGCATCTATGAACCATCAGGACTTAAAAGTAGAAAAAGTAAAGGCAGATATCGAAGACGTATTTATTGACCTTATGAGAAACGAGCATGCAGTTTGAAAACAAAATGATATCAGTAGAATCCCTTACAAAGAAATTTGGTGATTTTATGGCTGTGGATCACATCAGCTTTGATGTGGGGCAAGGGGAAATCTTTGGTTTTCTTGGGGCAAATGGTGCAGGCAAAACTACGGCTATGAGAATTCTATGTGGTCTGAGTAAGCCTACTAGTGGTAGAGCTATTGTTGCAGGGCATTCCATTGACAATGAGGCAGAACTTATAAAAACCAAAATTGGTTATATGAGTCAAAAATTCTCCTTGTATGATGACTTGACCATTTCAGAAAATTTAAAATTTTATGGTGGAATTTATGGTTTGTCTTTGAATCAAATTAAAGAGAAAACACACACATTGTTGAAGCAACTTCAGTTGGAAAAAGAACAGAACAATTTGGTTAAATCATTACCACTAGGCTGGAAGCAGAAACTTAGTTTCAGCGTTGCTATTTTTCACGATCCCAAAATTGTATTTCTTGATGAGCCAACAGGTGGAGTAGATCCTATCACCCGCAGAGAATTTTGGGAATTGATTTATGAGGCTGCAGCCAAGGGCACTACCGTTTTTGTGACCACTCATTACATGGATGAAGCGGAATATTGTGACCGAGTTTGTATCATGGTAGATGGAAGAATTGAGGCTTTGGATACACCAAGCCAGTTAAGAAAACTGTTTAATGCATCAAGCATGGATCAGGTATTTTACTCACTTGCCAGAAATGCAAATAGAACAGAATTGACATAAATGTAACTAAAAACCATGAGGCAATTTGCAATATTTGTATATAAAGAAACTCTTCACATTTGGAGAGACAAAAGAACTTTATTCATCTTAATTGGAATGCCTATTGCCCAGATATTGATATTTGGGTTTGCATTGACCAATGAAGTCAAAAATTCAAATATTGCCATCCTTAATCCTTCAAAAGATAAATCAAGTAAGCAGATTATTGAGAGAATTGAAGCCAGCAAATATTTTGATATCTATCAGGAGTTACAAAATCCGACAGATATAGATAATGCATTCAAAACAGGTAAGATTAAAATGGTAGTTGTTTTTTCATCAAAATTTGAAAACGAGCTTCAAAAAAATCACAGTGGGGAAATTCAACTGATCGCAGATGGGTCAGACCCTAATACTGCAAGTACTTTGGTAAACTATGCATCCGCTATTATACGGGATTATCAAAACGAATTGCTAAGTTTGAATAAATTACCATATTCAATTAAGACAGAGTTGAGGATGCTTTATAACCCTCAATTAAAAGGTGCTTTCAATTTTGTACCTGGTGTGATGTCAATGATTTTACTCCTGGTTTGTACTTTGATGACTTCAATTTCAATAGTTCGTGAAAAGGAATTGGGAACTATGGAGATTTTATTGGCATCGCCGGTTCAGCCATTTATGATAATTGGTGCAAAAGCGGTTCCTTATTTTGTACTTTCTCTTGTAAATATTGCGACCATTTTATTGCTCAGTGTTTATGTTTTGGAAATACCTATTCGAGGAAGTCTCTCTTTACTTGTTTTAAGTAGCATGTTGTTTATCATCACTGCCCTAATCTTGGGACTATTTATAAGTACGATTACAGACTCACAGATGACAGCCATGTTTATTGCAATGGTAGGAATGTTTCTTCCTACGGTAATGTTAAGTGGCTTTATGTTTCCTATTGAGAATATGCCCATGCCTTTGAGAATTATGTCAAACATCGTTCCTGCAAAGTGGTATTATATTATAGTTAAGTCTATAATGATTAAGGGACTGGGTGTTTCTGCCATTCTTAAGGAGCTGAGTATATTATTTGGAATGATGATAATTTTTCTTGGACTGGCTGTTAGAAAATTTAAAATAAGATTAGCATGAGTCCATTGAGGTTTTTGCTACAGAAGGAATTCAATCAGATCAGGAGAAACCCTGCTATACTGAGAATGATGTTTATCATGCCCATCATTCAGTTAATAGTCCTTCCCTTTGCAGCAAATTATGAAGTGAAAGAAATTAAACTGGCAGTCGTTGATCAGGATAATTCTTCTTATACCAGAGAATGTACGCAAAAAATTTTAGCCGGGAAATATTTTAATTTAAGTTCATTCAATCAATCTTATAAACCAGCAATTGAAGAAGTGGAGCAGGACAAAGCTGATGTGATTCTTACTTTTCCACCAAATTTTGAGATGGATCTTTTACGTGAGAATGAAGCAACGGTTTTTATAGCAGTAAATGGGATTAATGGAGTTAAGGCAAGTTTAGGAGCAGCATATTTACAACTTATTCTGCGGGAATTTAATCAGGACATTAGAAGTCGCTTGATTCAATTACCAAGATTTAGCCCTGAGCCGCTGATTAATGTCAGTTATCGTTTTTTGTATAATCAGCATTTATTGTATCCGGTTTTTATGGTTCCTGGCATACTCACTCTGCTTCTGACCATGATCGGTATGTTTCTTGCATCCCTTAATATAGTGCGTGAAAAGGAAATTGGAACCATTGAACAAATCAATGTCACACCTATAAAGAAATATCACTTCATTTTAGGAAAGCTCATTCCCTTTTGGTTAATGTCCCAGGTGGTACTTACTATTGGGCTTGTAGTAGCCAGAGTTGTTTATGGTATAAGTGTGGCAAATCATCTTGAATTGATTTATTTGTTCAGTGCAGTTTATATGTTGGCCGTATTAGGATTAGGCTTACTAATTTCGACCTATTCTCAAACCCAGCAACAAGCTGTTTTGGTTTCATTTTTTCTAATGATGGTCTTTATTTTACTAAGTGGTCTTTATACATCAATAGACAGTATGCCATTTTGGGCAAAAGTGATAACCTGGTTCAATCCAGTTGCCTATTTTGTTGCAGTAATGAGAATGGTAGTTATCAAGGGGAGTGGATTCTGGGATATTGCCAGTCATCTAGCCATAATCTTTGGATTTGCTTTGTTTCTAATAAGTTGGGCGATTTTAAATTACAGAAAACGTAGTTAATAAGTTTGATTAAGATTGAACTTTCTTTTGAACTATCTTATTAAACTTACAGAACCTTTCTTTTTTAAGTTGCTTAAATTTCCCTGACCTTCCCCAAATTCAAGATCATAATTTAGTTGATATAAATAAGTTTCAATTGGGGCCGGCTCATTTTCATATCGTCCGTTCCAACCAGGGAGATTAATGTCTTCAGATTCATACACCAGTTTACCCCATCGATTAAACACTCTAAATTTTATTTTGGTTAGTTTGGCCTTACAATCAGGGGCCAAAACTGGTCTGAATATATTATTTAAATCATCACCATTTTCGGGAGTAAATACATTCGGTACCATCAAACAATCTTCACAAATAGTGCTGGCAATTACTAAATTATAGTCGGCCTCCAGACAACCGGCTGTATCTTTTAATTGAATATTGTATGTGCCCTCCTTTATGTAATTAATGCCATCGATCAACTTTGCTTTGCCACAAAACAATGTATCAAATTTTGGTTCAGTTCTAACTTGAGTTTTGGTAATTGTAATTTGTGTTATTTCAAAACATGTTCCATTAATTTTTACTGTATCTATAAATTCACCTTCTTGGGAATAAACTTTATTATTGAATTCAAAACCTGTACCACTGCAAATATTTTTACTAATTTTAGCATCTTTATAGGCAGTAACATGCAAAATTCCCGTAATTGAGTCGCAGCCAGCTATGTTTTTTATCTCTATATTAAAGTTTCCGCCATTGTTGTAGTTTATATTATAGTTGCTCTTGTTTTCTCCACATCGAATAGTATCATAAATTTCACCAAGATGTACATATTTGTTGGATGTAAGATTCAGTGTCACTATCGAATCACAGCTTCCAGCAATTCTAATTGTATCGGTATAAATACCCGGTGTTACCAGTTCTTTACCATTAAATAAAAAGGATTTCCCTGTGCATAATTCAGCGAAAATATTTTGACTGATGTAGGAAGAAACTTCTAAGGTCAACTCAAATGTACGCACAATACATCCTACCTGCATGAGTCTAACAATTTTGTAGATTCCAGGGGTAGAAAATACATATTTTTTATTCCCGGCGCCATCAATGTTCTGGCCATTGATGATCCAACTGTGAGTTGCAGTTGGATCCCCGGAGGAGAGATCTATGAATTCAACTTCGGAACCATCGCAAACTTGCTTCGGACCGGTAAACAATGGTTTGATTTCAAAATCCGTTTCGCAAATAGTTTTGGAAAATAATACGGAGTCCTTAAAGTTTTTATAATCGATGATCTGTTGCCCCGCTTTTGTTTGATACACAAAATCTCTTATAGTCCAATTGGGTTCAAATTGTGTGAGTTCTTGGGTAACATCAATATCATTGCAGCCGGATAAGAAGTCATTGTTTGTTTTGATAACCAGTCCTTGAAAATTGACATTAGATGCATATGCGGTGCTGAATCCCGAAAGAATTACCCCACCAATGGGAGAAACCCTAACCCGGGTATATTGAGATCCCTTTCGGTTATAAATAAAAGCATTTTTTAAGGAGCCATCTTTATTAATTACATAAAGTGCATTTTTGTTAGGTGCATTCGGTCCGGAAGCAGCATGTGCTGTAAAAGCAAAAGTACTGACTCCTATTGCATAACTGCCATCAGAAAGGACAGCCAGTCCCTCACCGATTGAGCCGGCATCATTCCCTACGCTGGTCTCATAAACATTAGTAAAAAGGGCATTAAGATTTTTATCTGTTTTGATTAGGAAAACGTCATATTCCGAACTCTGATGGTTTTCTTCAAGAATAGTAGTCGATCCGGTGATCAAGTAATTATCTTCCTTATCAATTTCTATGTCAAAACAGTATGTTCTCTGATTTTCATAACCAAATGTTTTAAATCCAAGTGGATTGCCATCCGGTGACAGCTTTGCGATAAAGGCTTTAAAGGTCCCTTCATCAATACAGCGTCCACAAATTGCAAGATTACCTTCCGAATCTGACTTAATGGCATAAGCTTCGTCATAGGTTGTATTAGGATTTCCAAAAGTTTTGGTCCACTGGATTTTACCATCACGGTCAAGTTTGACTATATAAAGATCTGCAGCAGTCCGGTCTGTGCCATAAAATGCAGTACTTCCTGCAATCACAAAACCACTGTCTTTGGTCATAACTATGTCTCTGCCGAATTCACTGTTGTTACCAATTTTTTTCATCCATTTAACCTGTCCGTTTGGCCCGATTCTTCCGGCCAGTATGGATCCTTGAAAAAACCCCGTACCCAAATTAAATGAAAAAACTACATCACCACCATCTGCTTCAACAATTCCAAAGTTAGTATTGGTGGGTGATCCGGATGGTCCTAAAAATTTGGTCCAAATCGGGTTTCCGGTACAGTCATATTTAGTTAAAATACCTTGTGAAAAGTTGAAAGTATCCGTCACAAACCCTAATGTCGCAAAACCTCCATCAGAAAAGGATTGAATGTCATAAAAATTGGTATGCGGATTTTTAATCCCAGGCTTATAATCCGACATGAAATAAAGCTTCTGATATTGAATATTTTGGCCAATTGCCTGACTAATAATAATAAACGCAGTTAAGAAAAATAGCAAGTATCTTTTCATTTTGGATTAGAGAATTATAAATGAATGCCCAAGATAATAAGGATTCAAATATGTACCAATGCGACACAACTAATTTGAACTAATTTAGCACCTGATTTAGCAATTTTGAAAAAGGAATTTGTAATTAATATATTTTTATTGATCCTGGTGAACGCCCTGATCAAACCAATTTATTTATTTGGTATCGATCGAAACATACAATTGATTGTAGGGACAGAGGCATATGGAAATTACGTAAACATTCTGAATTTCACTTTTATACTTCAGTTCATAAGCGATTTTGGGTTACAGAATTACATGAGTCGATTTGTGAGTCAGGATAGTACTAATGCCAAAAATACTTATTCAAAAATTTTGAGTTTTAAATTAATTCTATCCATAGTTTATTTTTTGCTCACCTTGTTTCTTGCCTGGATTTGGTATGGAGAAGAATTCAATATTCGCTTTGTAGCACACGTATGTCTAAATCAAATTTTTGTAAGTAGCATTTTCTTTATAAGAGCAAATATTTCAGGTTTGGGTTTGTATAAGACAGATAGTTTTATTTCGGTTTTAGACAGATTGTACCTAATTGTATTGGGAGGTATTTTTATTTTATCTCCAGCTTTAAAGTCAAACGTTACCATTAATTTCTTTGTTTGGATTCAAACTGTTTCGTTGTTTTTATGCTTTTTAACTGGTTTGATCGTTTTGATGAGTCATCATTTTAAATTCAATATTATCAAAGTTTCAAAGTCAGACCTGATGAAAATTTTGACGGCCAGCCTACCTTTTGCTATGATTTATTTAACCAGTGCGGTTTTTTATAAATCAGACAATATTTGGCTTGTAAAACTTTTGCCTGATGGAAAGCTTCAATCTGGAATTTTCGCGGCTTCGCTTCGACTTTACGAGGCTATGTCTATGATTTCATTAGCCTTTGGAAGTTTGTTGCTCGCCATGTTTTCACGAAGTTTTATGGATAAAAACATTCTTCATAATTTGTTGAAAACATCTGTATCCATACTTCTTATAATATCAATTTTACTTGCTTTTTCCGGATACTTTTACAGCATGGAAATAAACTCCATGTTATATCATAATGGAGATCCCTACTGGGTCAGAATATTATCTATTATGATGCTTTGTTTTATCCCTGGAAGCATTAACTATATATTTAGCTCATACCTTCAGGCGATACATCGGGAAAAACTGCTGTTAAGGATATATTTTATATTAGCACTCTTATCTATATTATTAAATTTGATTTTCGTTCCAATACTTAAAGCAGAAGGATCGGCTTGGGTATTTTTCATAGTTCAGTTATTATTATTTGTTATCCAAATATTCTTTATAAGGAGTGAACTGAATTTTGGATTTAACTCAATAATGCGACAACTTGTATTCATATCTACGGCATTCTTTCTTTATTTTGTGATAGCAAAATATTGCCATTTTGCAATATTTTACAAATTATCACTTTCTGCTGCGTTGATTTTCTTGATGGCCTTCATTACGGGTATTGCCAGGATAACGGAGGTTAAAAATTTTCTTGCTTTAAAGAAATGGTAGACATTAAGAAGTTTTATATGGAAAATTATTCCAGTTTGCGACCCTTCACAATTAAGGTCTTTCTTTCAATATTTTTAGCACGTTTCAAATCAATAAGCAAGCATGTAAAGGCTGATTGAGAGGGCGTATAATAGACTTCATTGTTATAGGTTACCTGACCACCGCTTCGTTCCCAATCTTTACCTAAAAGCACATATTTGTCACCCATTTTAGGATTGGGGCCAAACATTAGGTATTTCGGCTGGTCTCCTTGTTCGAAACTAATTGCAAATCGATTTAATTTGGGAGAGAATACCATTACACCTGGTGTCCCTTGCTCAAAAACAATTTCTTCAATTTTTTCACCATTAATAGTTTTTATTTTTCCGTTTTGAATTTCTGTAGCACCACTCGTAGCTTTCCTTCTTAATATAATTTGATCAGATAAGTAGAACTGGATCTTTGTTAATTCTTTATCTGTCCATTTGTTTTCATCAATTAAATCTTGTGTCAGAGGAGAAAGAACCCGACTGCATGAAAATTGAATAAGGGTCCATGAAAAGAACAAAAAAAGATATTTAGCTTTCATAATTATTAAATTTGTACGAATGTAGGTTAGACTTTAAAATAACAGCTAAGTTTAATTTATTATTAACGATTTTAATGAAAAATTAATTCTAATTTAACTAAGTTAGACACATATCCATAATTTTCAATTTATTATTACATTTGTTCCAATTGAATTCAATCATGTCAAAAGGCGAGTCCATAGAGTTTCATTTTCAATATCCTGAATTTCCATTGGATAAGGTTAAAATTCGTAAGTGGTTCAGCGCCATTAGCACTATGCATAAATCGGCCATTCAAAATTTGAATTGCATCTTTTGTACAGACAGTGATATTTTGGAAATCAATCGCAGTTATTTGAATCACGATTACTATACAGATATCATTACTTTTCCCTTTCAGGAATCTCCTATTGTAGCTGATTTGTACATCAGCGTTGACAGGGTCAAGGAACACGCAGAGTCATACGGAATCAGTATGGAACTGGAACTTTTAAGGGTTATGATTCATGGACTACTGCATATGCTGGGCTATAAGGATAAAACTGAAATTGAAATTCAAGTTATCAGGGAAGCTGAAGATCGCGCTATTGCTTTTTATCAACGCGATTTTAGACCGGAAACACATTATTATGATCAGGTTTATGATGTAGTAAGAATGATTCCATATGGCAAAGTAACTACTTATGGAGCAATAGCTAATTTCCTTACTCTCGGGTCAGCAAGAATGGTTGGATGGGCTTTGAATCAAGTTAAAGATAGCTTGGTTGATGTTCCGGCACACAGAGTGGTAAATGCTAAGGGGGAGCTGAGTGGAAGGTTATATTTTGGTCATGGTAAAATGGAGCAGCTTTTGTCAGCTGAGGGAATTTTGGTAGTGAATGATAAAGTGAGCAACATGAAAGATTTCTTTTGGGACCCTGGGGGTGAACTGCAGTAATTGATTTATTGATTCATGTGAATGACCAAAATTGAATTAAATTCTTAATTTTTAAATTGTTATAATATGTTTAAGTCTATTTTCTTTCTGGCAAGTACCTTTTTTCTGATGGATTCAGTATGTGGACAAAATAGTGCCATTTTGGGGGTTTGGAAAACAATTGATGATGAAACCCATCAAGATAAATCGCATGTTGAGCTATATATGAAGTCTGGAAAACTTTTTGCAAAAGTGATACAATTACTTCCTGCTGCAACCACTAAAGTATGCAACAATTGCCCAGGTGAGAAAAATGGAAAATCGCTTATTGGTATGGACATTATTTGGAACATGGTGTCCAGTGGTGACATTTGGGAGGGAGGTCAAATATTAGATCCAAAAAACGGGAAGATATATTCTTGTACTTTAAGTCTGGAGGGATCAAATAATCTCAAGGTAAGAGGCTACCTGGGGATTTCCCTTTTTGGGCGCACTCAGACCTGGGAGAGAGTAAAATAATTTAAGTTTATACAATAAAGGAGTGAGAGAGACTGTTATAAAGTCAAACCACCAATTATCGCCTATGGTCGATACCTTTACACTTCATTCTTTAGTCCGGTATTCTTATCATGAATGTTCTTTGGAAGAAAAGGTTCTTTTGGAAGAGCTAGCTGAGGTTGATAGGGGTCTTAAAGAGGAAATGAATTTCATAAAGAAGGCTAAAAGCTTTCTTCCCGATGTTCTTTTCTACCCAAAATCAGTTACCATTGACAGAATTAGGGACTACAGTCAAAGAGCAAAGTAGCTCAGCTAAATTTGCTCTTCAAAAGCCTTTAAGTATTTAACTTCAGGGCTTTTTTTATGCAATTAGTTCACTTCTCACAAAAAATAAATTACCGGAAATCGTGGGTGGCAAATTTGTATTTAATTTCATATTTCCATGAACTAATGTAACCGGAACAAATTGATAATTACACATAATTTTTATTATATCTTGGATATCTAAATGATTATACTCTAATATTATCAATCTCAAATTCCCATTTTCTAAAATTGATGATGCCCCACGTATAATCATAAGTTCATGACCTTCCGTATCTATTTTTATGGCATGAGGTTTAGGTAAGTGAACGAACGAATCCAGGTTCTTGGTTTGGATTATTTTGACTCCGTGGATTGAATCAATTTTGTTGTTGATGTCTAATCCTGAAGTGAATTGAGAAAAACCATTCACATCACTAATGGCAAATGGAAATATCTCTACTAAGTGTCTTACTGAATTAAGTTCTTGATTAAGCCTGTTTATGGTAGCCGCCTGTTCATCTGGTTCAAAAGCATAGCATTTAATATTACATTTGACTGCCAGATATATACTGTACAATCCTACATTTGAACCAATATCATAAAAGACATCTCCTTTATTTAAAAGTTTAGTGAGCATTTCAAACTCGGCTTTCTCAGGATGTTTGTAATAATAAGGATTTTTCGATGACTGAAATCGTGAATCCACCACCCACTTGATGTGATCTTCCCAATTTATGAAAACCCTTTTTTTAATTAAATTAATCCAAAAAGATTTAATAATAAAACCGAAGAATGACTGACCAGGCTCCGCATATTTTTGAAATTGCCTGTATCTACTTAACAACAACTTGAATATTTTATCATTTGCTTAATTGTATTTCTGAAATCTGATATGCTGTATAGATATCTAATCCTATCAGGTTTTGCATTTTTTTTAGTGATTTGGTTTTTACTTGTTCCAAGATTTTTTTCTGGTTGGGGGAAAGTAAAAAATCTGGATTTATATTTTCACTCAGGAGACTGTTTATTTTGGTAGCTTGGAGAGAGCTCATAGGAACATATTTGTAAGTTGTTTTATACAAGTAATATTTTGATTCAGGGTCTACCCTGAAGTTGTCCAATTTCACATGAGGTATATTTATTTTTTTTGAACCTGAAACATTTTCATTAACCATGTAAATTTTGTCTGCATTTTTTGATTTTGCTCCAAAAGAAACTAATTGTTCCAAACTAATTTTATTTGGGTTATATTCCACTTCTACAACTTCTGAGCCTTTTACATAGCCAGCTCGTGTGCCTATTACACCATCTAACTGAGCATAATTTTTTTCCCCACTCCAAAAGCAGTACATCCCAAGAGTAGCTTTTTCAGTCCCCACAGCTCTGGCCAAAAGTTCTTCTTCCAATAACTTAAGATATTCAGGAATTTTTTGACCATTTTTCAATAAAGCGGCATTGATTTTTGAAACCAATCCAAAGGCTGTATAGTTTCCACTCAACCGTGTTACCAGAGGACTTAAGTCCGGTTTGACAATCCTCACAACTGGATTGTTCCAGGAGGGTTCTTCAAAATAATCTAATGTTTTCTTGTCACTACCATTTTTATTATTATGAATAGCTAAAGGAATAAAGAAGGTTTCAATGGCCTCTGCAATTAAGGGATGGGACAAAACCTCTGTACCATAATTTTTGCATGTACCACACCCTGGAATTTCCTGGAAAAGTATAAAAATAGGTTTTTTATCCCGGATTGCCATTTTTTGAGCTTCTTCAAGGGTTCTATTCCATTGAACCTTACCCAATTCCTCCGGGTTCTTTTCGGCAAAAATGCAAGAAGCAAAGGGTATAAAACTCAAAATAATGAACAGACTTTTTAACATTGTAACATTTATTTGATAGTAACCCTAAAATTAAGGCCCATTGGCGATATCATTCAAGGATTTCGGATAAAAATCACTTTCTTTGCAGGACAAAATTAGGATTTGAAAAAGCTTAGCCCACATGAACGTTTTGAGCTTGAGTTTTTACCTCATATTGAGGCTTTAAATACTTTCGCTTTCCACCTAACCTATAACGAAGAGAACGCAGCAGACCTTGTTCAGGAGACTTACCTTAAAGCCTTTAAATTTATAGATAAGTATGAAGAGGGAACTAATGCTAAGGCTTGGTTGTTTAAGATTCTGAAGAATGCATATATTAACGACTATCGGAAGAGGAATAAACGTCCGATTCAAGTTGATTATGAAGAGGTGTCAGGGTATCACGATGGTGATGACGCACCTTTGGCAAGTTATTTTGACCTGAGAGAGGAGCTTTTCGATCACATGATGGGTGACGAGGTTACGGCAGCAATCAATTCATTGCCGGAGGACTTTAGGACGGTCATTTTGCTCTGTGATATTGAAGATTTCAGCTACGAGGAAATCTCAAAAATCATCGATGTTCCGATAGGTACAGTCAGAAGTAGGCTTTTCAGGGCTAGAAATATGCTGAAAGAGAAATTGAATAATTATGCTAAAACCATGGGTTACAAGGATCATAGGGGCGGGCATGATGATCAGGAAATAAGTGAATAAAATTTGGCTGCACAGATATATTTCTGAGCAGTAGTATAATAGCTTTTTTGTCGGATAAACGATTTTGTATGGACCAATTTAACTTTACTGAAATCAGAAAAAAGATTACCTCATTTTTAGATCACGACATGAGCCCCGAAGATCAGGATAGCTTTCTTACTCAGATTCAAAAAGATCCCAACAGTCAGAATGAACTTATTAGGGAGCGCCTGATTCGTTCTAAAATAAGAGAAAACATTCACCGTCCCCACCTATCTCCGGGGCTAGTTGATCGAATTAAAAACAAGATTGTAAGATGATTCTTATATCCAAAATGGATCTTTGAATGTTTGCATGTTAAGTTTTTGGTAGTGTTGACTCTTGTGAGTTATTTTTAATTTCTATGCTCTCGATTTGAGAGTTTTATCTCTGATACTATGCAATTTAGAATTTTGTATCTCATTCTATTAGGTCTTGTGTTAACCACATGTTCGCGTAACCCGGTCACAGGGAAAAAAGAACTCTCTTTAATGTCTGAATCTCAGGAGAAAGCTTTAGGGCTTGAATCTGACCCTCAGATACAAGCTGAGTTTGGAATGTATGCCGATTCAAGTTGGCAAAGGTTTCTTCGTGAAAAAGGTCAGGCTATGGCCAAAATTTCTCATCGCCCTACTTTGGGATTTCAATTCAGAGTTATTGATTCAGAGGTGGTAAATGCATTTGCTGTACCAGGGGGATATGTATATTTCACCCGTGGAATATTGGCACATTTTAATGATGAAGCCCAGTTAATGGGAGTTTTAGGACATGAAATAGGTCACATAACGGCTAAGCATGCCAACGAACAATATACAAAGCAAACACTTGCTCAGATTGGATTTGCAGCAGGGATGATATTATCCCCTCAGTTTAGACAATTTGGCAATCTTGCGAATACAGGTATACAATTGATGTTTCTGAAATTTAGCAGGGACAATGAAACACAATCTGATAAGCTTGGAGTGGAATACTCATCTAAAGTAGGATATGATGCTCATCATATGGCAGATTTCTTTCAAACACTCGGAAGAGTGTCCGATGCTGCAGGTGCAAGGATTCCATCATTTCTATCCACCCACCCCGATCCGGGAAATCGTTTTTCAAAAGTGAATGCCCTGGCTACTGAAGTTCAAAAGCAATTCACTTCTGCCACAAAAGTGGAAAGAAACAGTTATCTCAAACGATTGGAAGGAATGGTTTATGGAGCGGATCCAAGACAAGGTTATAAAGAGAATGATATTTTTTATCATCCTGAGTTAAAATTTCAATACCCTACGCCAAGGGAATGGACCTACCAAAATTCTCCAGCGCAAGTTCAATTTGCGTCTAAAGATCAAAAAGCAGTCATGATTTTTACATTGGCCTCGGATAAGGATTTGGCCTCAGCTGTGAAGACAAATCTCAAAAACTATAATTTAAATTTGATCAGTCAGGAAAACATTCAAGTTAATGGAATGTCCGCCATCAGGTTTTTAGCTGAGCAAGTCCCTGAACAAAATTCGCAGGGGCAGACAGCAAATTCCAGTACTCTTAGAGTGGTCAGTACTTTAATCAAATACGATAACTTAATTTATAACTTTATTGGAGCCGCTGCTCCTAATGATTTTGGAAACTATGAATCTTATTTTATTCAAAGTATGAATGGTTTCAAAACTTTAACGGATCAGACAAAAATCAATGTAAAGCCTGATCGTCTTGCCATTAAAAGTATTTCAAATAGAATGACACTAAAGGAGGCATTGAAATTTTATAATCAGGATGCTAAACGTTATGAAGAATTAGCCATTCTTAATGGTCTTAAGCAAACTGACGTCCTAGAGGTTGGAACTTTAATTAAAACAGTTAATAAATAAGCCTACCATAAAATAGGAATTTATGAGCAAGAAAAGGCTGATTAATATTAATTAAACTTAAATCTCGAATTCAATTTCAACAGTCCTCCCATTATCAGAAAATACCACTCTGTTAGAGAGTTTATGCATTAAAAATACCCCTCTGCCTCCACATCTCTCTAAATTTTCGGGGAGAGTTGGATCCGGAATAGTTTTTGGGTCAAATCCATGTCCTTCATCTGAAATCTTAAAAGAAATACAGCGATTTTTTTTCTCACTGTTGATGTGAACAAATTTATTTGCGTCTTCTCCATTCCCATGAATTATGGCATTGTTTACCGCCTCAGTGATGGAAATGAATACATTGTGATAATGCTTCTGATCAATCTTGTATTCATCAAAAATACCTATAAGGTATTTTTCAATCATTACAATATTATTCGGTATGGAAGCAATTCTAATCATCCTTGCTTCTTCGTACGATTGAAATATTCTTCGACCAGTTTTTTGTAAAACGGTCTCAAATCCGGAGATACGTGCTGGAACCATTCTGTTTCTGCCTGGCGCTGTTTTAGATATTCTTCAAGCCCGGCAGGAAAGCTACGTTCAATTTTCGTACCAGTTTCTGATTTACGCTCTTCTTTATACTCCCTTTCACGCTCTGCCCGTTCTGCTTCTAGCAATCGTGTAGTTATTTCTTGTTGCCGTTTGAGGGTCTCATTTGTGAGTTGTTTATTCACCAGCTCCTTCTCAGTTTTATTCATTTGCTCGATAGCCTCCTTCATTTCCTGTGAGCCCAAACCTTGTTCTTTTTTCTCTTTCTCAAAGTCCTCAAGCATTTTCCTTAACTTGGCTTGTTCGGCAGCCATTTCCGCAAATTCTTTGCTGAGTTTCCCTTCCCCCTTTTTGTTTTTTTCTCCCAGCTTTTTCATTTCCTCACCTACCTTTTGTTGTCCTTCAACAATTTTATCCATTGGCACTTTCCCTTTTTTTCCTTTTGGGGATTTGCTTTTACCTGGCTTTTTACAAGATTTGCTTCCGGGCTTATTGCAAGAGGAATTTTGTTCCTTTTGTTTATTATTCATGGTTTCGGATAACATCACGGCAAGATCATTTACATTTTTCATTATCTTACCTTGATGAGTATTCGCCATTTGGATTTGTCTATCTTCAAGTTTTTCAATGGTTTTTCCAAAATTCTCATTGATTTCTGAAACTTTCTCTCCAACAAAAGACTCAATTTCAACCACTCTTTTACTTAAGGCTTCAAGAGTGTCCTGAATTAATTTAAAATTCGTTTTTAATTTAAATTGTTCTTGCACCAAGGTTACATATTTTGGCGATTGAACTTGGGTCTGTTCAAATGTTTTTGATAAAAGTTCCTGTTCGAAAGAGAGCCCTACAAGATTTTCCAATAACTGTCTGAGTACTCTTATATCTTCTTCTTGTTGCTCCTTTTCATTTTGTTCCATTTGGCTTTCCATTTGGTCTGCCATTTCATTCATCTTGTCCGCACCCTCTTTTTGATCTTTGGAAGCACCATCATTTTGTTTTTTTTCTAATTTATCCTTGGCATTTTCTAAACTTTTTTTAGCCTCCTCAGCATTCTTCTTTTGATCTTCTATTTTTTTAGGTTGTTCAAGCTCTTGATTCTTTTTCTGTATCTCGTCTTGCTTTTTCTTGAGGTCTTCAAATTTTTTATTTATTTCCTCCTGTTGTTTTTTAAGATCAGCTGCGTCTTCTGATTTCTTCTCAGTTTTCTCCTTAAGTTCCATTTGCTCATTAGCCAATTCCCTTAACTTATCTATTTGGTCTTTAATGTTTTTTTCAAGCTCCAATTGCTTAAACAACTCCAACAAGCGATCCATTTCTTTTTTCATGTCCTCACTCTTATTCTGAAATTGTTCAGTCATTTGAATAGCTTGATCCTTTTGCAATTCTTGCATCAATTGTTGGATTTGATTCATCAATTGCTGCATCTCTTTATTCATGCTCTCATTAAAATGTTGCTGCAGTTGTTGTTGTTTTTCCTGAAGTTTTTCATCCGGATTGCTGTGTTGTTCCTGTTTTTTAAGATTCTCTTCAAATTTTTTCTGAGCTTTTTCAAACTTTTGCTGAATATCTTCTTGTTGCTTGATAAGTTTTTCAAAATCCTTTTTATTCTGCCATTCCAGGTCTTTCTTCTGACGCAACTTATTGCGATATTCATTTAGTTTGTCCTGAAGTTTTTGCGCTTCTTTAACTGCCTCTTCCAGATTTTTTTTAATATCTTCACTGTTAGCTTCTTCTTTTTGCGCCAGTTCTTCCTGGCTGGCAAGATGATGCTCCATAATCGTACTTCTGGTGGACTTACTTCCGTTTACACCATCATTGTCCCAAACCTCAAAGTAATATGAAATATGATCGCCGGGTAATAATCCTAAGGCTTCCATGTCCAAAACGTGACGGAAAGTTGAGGCCTTGCCATTGGTTAAATTTACCTTAACTGATTTCTCCGGTAGAGTTTTACCGGATTTATTTTTTATCTGATAATTGAAAGTCAGATCTTTCAAACCATAATCATCTGAAAGTTCCCCGCCGAAATACACAATACCTGCCTGTGTGCTGTCTTCAAATGATTCGGCATTTATCAATGGGTACTGATCAGCAATGGCGGTTATCTGATATTGAATGGTATCAGGCTTAGATAATTTATTATTGTTCAAATACAGAGTGTAGCTCTGGTCTTTCATGATCCTGGTCGAAAATTGAAACTCATTTTCTGAACGCCTGCTGCCTTCTGATTTCTGGTTTGATTCAGAAAGCCTGTATTCTAAAAGATCTGTATTTTCTGTGTTGATATTCCAACTAACTTTAGTGCCTACCGGAACAATCAATCCCCCTGTATTTTTGAAACTCTCATTTTTCCTTCCTGTATAGGAAGGATATTCGAGTCTGACCTCAAAATCTGAAATGACAGGTTTTAAAATCACTTCAAGAGTAAATTCTTCTGACTTGATCTCACCCGAATAAATCCTGAACTTTGTATCTTTTTGGACATTTCCAAATGTATAAGTATAGGTCCCGGGATCTTCACCTGGCCTGAGTCGGTATTGAAAATTGTCGTATTCAATATATGCTTCGGATGGTAAAAAGTTACCCGAAACCAACACTTCTAAATTGAAATCTTCATTTTGTATTGCCTCAAGTTTTTGATTAATAAGACCAAAACTAAAGGGAGCGGCTTTCGCAAAATCTTTATTGTTCTGAATTAAACGAGTGGTAGAATCCTTAATTAAACTAGGCGCTAGAAAAATGATACCCATTAACAGCGAAACGGGAATTAACGCATAGCGCAGATATTTTCTGTTTTTATTTAAATCTATTGCAGCTACAAAAGGTATGGGTTTCAATTCTGATGCCTTTTGGTTTATACTGGCCTCGATTAGACTCTTATCACTAAAATTAATAGATTGGGATTTGAGTTGAAGTACATTTAACAGTTTGTCCTTCACATCTTTAAAATGAGTACCGATGATACGAGAGGCCTCCTCATGACTGATCATTTTTCCTAACCTCATGTAATGAAGAAGTGGACTTACAATCCAACTGAAGAAAGCAAAACCTGTCAAACCAAGAAATGAATAGAAAAGTATCTTTCGGGTAATTTTACTAAAATAAAATTGATGCTCAAGGAGAGCAACCAGGATAAATGCCAATGTAAGCATTCCTATAAAGTAAATAGAACCCCGCAATAGCTTATTAAGGTAGAACTTCCTCGTAAACTGATCTAATTTAAAAATCAGCAAATCATAATAACTTTGATTCCATCCCATACCCTAGATATAATTAGTAACAACGCTTATTTTGCAAAAATAATTTCACTTATTAGGAATTGATACATCCCAGCGAATATTAACAATTTATATTTCTTTTAGGTTTATAAGTTACTGAGTTTATATTTGATATTATGGGGTCTTAATCAATCATTTGATTTTATTAAAAATTTTGTAATACTCGAAAAAACGACTACTAATTAAAATATTATACACTAAATAAGCAATTTACAGAATATAATTTCTTAATATTCATTAATAAATTGCTTTGATTATGTAATTTCCAATTTTAACAATTAGATTCAAGTACAAATAATTAGATTTGCGCTTCATTTCGAAACTTCAAGACCATATGAAATTTATTGTTTATTCCTCATTTATTGTTTTTCTATTTGTACAATCGGTCATGGAGCCTCGGAATCCGGAATTGGAAGTCACAGGAGCCCCCGGCGAATTAACTTGCGCTAAATCAAATTGTCATAGTGGTGGAAGCTTTGTTGGTACAGTAAATCTTGAGGGACTCCCGGATACCATCCAGCCAGGTCAGACTTATAATTTAAATTTTGTTCAGAAGAGTAATGCATTGACCTCAGGTTTTGAGATTACAAGTCTCGATGCTCTGAATATGAGATCTGGAACATTTGTAGCAGGAGCAGGTTCTGGTGTAGCAATTGGCAGGACTTTTAACAGGCAATACATCAGACAGATAAGTGCAAGAGCATTAACCAACGGGGAATCTGTTTATTCATTCAGTTGGAAGGCGCCAACAAGCCTGAACGGGGATAGCATTAAATTTTATTTTGTGGGCATGGCGGCCAATGATAATGGTAAAAATACATTTGACAATGTTTTAAGAGGAACTAAAAGTGTATTTTTTCAAAATGTACTTTCTTCATCGCAAGAGCAATTGATGAATTCCATCACACTAAGTCCAAACCCTGTTTCAAACTATTTCTATCTAAAGTCTGATATTGTAGAACCTATAAGGTATCAAATAATCGATCTTATTGGACAAGAAGTTTTACATGGTTTCATTTCCAACGGCAATAAAGTGGATGTTTCAAATTTAGATCAAGGAATTTATCATTTGATTTTGAAATTTTCTTCCGGGAATCAGATAAAATCTTTTCTTAAGAAATAATTCCTAATAGTTAATCTAACTTACTAGAGTTTTGACACTTTAATGATTATTTGCCAAGCACTGATTTTTGATCAGATGGAGTAAAAGTTAGTTTAACCAGCGAAATCTCCTGATCTGATTATTTTCAGCAATTATTAAATACTTTGAATTTACAGCAAAAGAATTGATTTTGAAATTACTTTTGTAGATGGGCTCAGAAGGCTTGGATCCTTTTTCCCATTGATAAATTTGATTTTCCTTCAAATAGAATAATTGGTTGTCTTTTAAGTCAATTGATTTTATCTGGCTGTCTTCTACTGAGAATTCTTCATTAAGGAATCCGGAAAATTGCCATAGTCCTATTCCGGGAAGTAACAGAAAAATTTCTTTACCACTTGATTTTAATACAGTGGATGTAATTTCATTGTCCCGCTCATAATAAATGGACTCACTGTTGACAATTCTTTGATCCAGTATATTCTTTAAATGAATTTTACCCTCAGCAAAAAAACAATATTGCGTTGTGCTAAAAAAACAAATGGCACTTTCTGTGTTAAAATTAGAATAATGCTCATCCGAAAGTGTACCTAGACTTTCGTCCAGAATTTGAACACTCGAATAGGAAGGAAAGAATAAAATAATTTTCATTGGATCACTCACATCCAGTGTTACATATTCATTGAGAAATGGACTTGAAAGCTCTTGATTGGTTGACCAATCTTCATTAAGCTTTAATAAGTGAGCATTGCTTTTATCTAAAGCATATATTTGATTTAATTTGTCTATATAGATGGTCGAAGCATTGAGTAAAAATGAGTCCTGAAATAGATATTTTTGGGATATCCCGATGTTGGTTAGCGAAAAAAACACACAGCTATGAATAAACCACTCCTTTATCATTTTTATAAAATTTCAATTGTAGAGATTCTCCGTCAAATTCTGCGTATGATTGAAAATTCAACCAATCTCCTAAATTGATATAACGAGATTGTGTTCCATTGATATTGTAATCTATAGGAAGGTGACGGTGCCCGAATACATAATAATCTGCTTGAACTTCCGGATGCTTTTTATGAACATATTGAATTAGCCATTCTTTGTCTGGGCCTAAAAAATTCTGAACGGGCGCCTGTGCTTCTCTACTTTTACCTGAAAAGTAATTGGCCAGGTCAATACCTACATCCGGATGAATCCATTTAAATAGCCATTGTGCAAATGGATTTTTAAACAACTTTTTAAGTCTTTTATATCCATGGTCGCCAGGACCTAAGCCGTCCCCGTGTCCAATAAAAAATTTTTTATTCCCTAAATTTTCCTGAATTGGTTTTTGGTAGATTGGAATTCCAAGTTCCAACCACAAATAATCCTTCATCCAAAGGTCATGATTGCCGGTAAAAAAACGAATATCAATTCCTTTATCTTTCAATTCGGCAATTTTTCCTAGAATTCTGATATAACCTCTGGGTACTACCCTTTTATAGTCAAACCAAAAGTCAAATACATCGCCAACAAGAAAAAGATGGGTTGCATCTTTTGATATAAAATCCATCCATTCTACAATTAATGCTTCTCTGTTCAGGGAAGGGGTTTTTGCAGAAACTCCAAGGTGAAAATCGGATGTGAAGTAAGCTTTAATCAAAATATATTTATTAATCAGCTCACAAATCGTGGATCAGTTTCCATAATTGCGCCACATTTTTTACACGTTCTCATAGATTCTGAGGCATAGTATTCTTTAAATCTTGGAATAAAATCTTTCTCTATATTTTCCAGCGGAAAATAGCTTTCATGCAATTTTTCATTGCATTTTTCACAAAACCACAGCAACCCATCGTTTTCTCCAGGTTTGCGCTTGCATTCTATTACCAAACCAATAGTGCCTTCTGGTCTCATGGGTGAATGGGGTGTGTTTGCTGGCAATAAAAACATTTCTCCTTGTTTTATAGGAATATCCACAGGTTTTCCATTCTCCTGAATTCTGACCGTTACATCTCCTTCAATTTGATAATACCACTCTTCAGTTTCATTATAATGATAGTCTTTTCTGGCATTTGGTCCAGCCACAATCATCACAATAAAATCCCCAGCTTCCTGATATAGGTTCCTGTTTCCCACCGGTGGTTTTAATTCATGTCGGTGTTCTTCGATCCATTGGTGTAGGTTGAAAGGTCTTTTGATAGACATAAAAATAAAATTTTAATAAAGATACGTTATTCAAATAGGCTGATCAATAGTTTCTATCTTATTTCAACTTTAGTATACTTATTCATTCCTGCATAATATATCAGTCTCCATCCATCGCCAGTCTTTGCAAATCTACGGATCAGGACAAGTCCATTGTGGATGTCTTTGATTTTTTCTTCAATAAGAACATCATTTAGATTTAGATAATTGGATTCAAACCTATTATCCTCCTTAAAGCCTGATTTTTGGAAAATCCATTGGTCTGCAGACCAGAAAAACTTTTCATTTCCAATAAATGCTGGATCAGCATGATTAGGAAGCCCTTCCAATGGAAAAAAAATATGGTTGATTTGATAATTACTGTCTAAATGAAACTGGTCATAAAACATCCTGAAATCCTCAGGAAGCGATTCATAACTGTTTCCCTTAAGATTTTGATCAAGTCCGACTGTGGTGCCTGAGGAATTATTACGGCAGGCAGGCAAACTTATCAAAATTCCTAAACAAACGAGTTTAGCAGTCTTTAGCGGCCACCAGATAACAGAAGTTTGCCTCAACTTGGTGGTAAATCGCATAATGCAGGATAATATCATTGCCCAAATATAAGGATGCTGAATGAATCACCAATTGGTTTTGTTCCATACGTAATTCAAGGTTAATTTGTTTGTTAAATTGAATTCCTCTCTTTCCATGAGCTTTGTAAACTGCTTCTTTGGCACACCAGCACAATGTTGCAGCCACCTTAAGATCCTCCTGATTAATAAAATTCAAATTCAAAAATTCAAGTTCATCTGTGCTCAAATACTTATGAAGGATGCGAATCACCTTGAAGTCAAAGATCTGTATGTCTAGCCCTACCTCATTCGGTCCGATTACATAGCCGGTGTATTCTCCAGAATGGGAAATGGAAAGAAAGCTACCTTCTTCTTTAAATTTTAGTTTACCAAACTCATTTTTAATAAATTCCGGACTCCCGGAGGTTCCGGTTTGAGTGTACAACACGTATCTGGAAGCCAGATATTCCAATCTTCTCTTAGGATGAACTTCAATTAATTGGGCCAGTTCAGTTTCTGTCCAAGGGAAAGACGATCGAAAAAAATTTTCGGGTTCTTTGATTTGCCAGATTAAGAAATTTATATCTGACATGATTTTCTTTTGAATGAATATTGGCATACTATTTTAAGTAACAAACCGATGTTTTATTCATAACATTTGTAAATAATCCAAAACTAGGGCAAGTAAATAAATTTCTAATTTGACGCAATTTAGAAAAAAACTCAGGGTTTACCCTGATAAGAAAAAAACATTTTATATGGGTTTTCCCTGATTTTTCAGTTAAATGTACATTTTTATTTGCACAGTTTGCAAAATGCCCATATCATTGTGACATCCTTTCGGCATATCATCACTACCCAAATTTTTATCATTCATTTAATTTGATTATGCCGATCTATAAAATATTAATTTTTGTCTTCTATTTAAATGTAGTTTTTGTATTAGATTTTTCGTTCGCTCAGATATCTGGACCTGGATATTTGCATGCCGCAGGTGGTGGAGTAGTTTTTTTATCTCCATCCTTATGCCCAAATAACAGCGAGGAGTTTACCATCGCCTGCGACATGACTGAGCGAAGTTTTGTGAGCCGACAATTTAATCAGAATAGCATCTTTAAGGATGGTAATCATGACCCGGAAAGGAGCGTCTTTAAGTGGCCAACTCCTTTCTGGAGTGATGATTTAATCCAGATTTTTTAGAGAAATGTAAGATCATAAGTGGTTTTTAGCCATATATTGTTGTAGACTGCAATTGAATTTTTTTAAAGAGAGCCGATGAAATAAAGATGAAGTAGTCTAATTGATCCCCTGGTTTTCGGCATGCTTTAAAGCATTCGGTAAGTGCAACCAGGGGATATTTTTCATTTCCACTTGCACACTTGTTCAATTTGTAATATTTTTCGCATGCAGTAAATTCTTAATTCCTAATTTTGCTGGTAAAGGGCAAATGGCAAGAAAAAGAATAAAAACAATTAATTGTTCCAATTGTGGGTATAATTTTATTCATGGAGAAAATTATTGTCCTTCATGTGGGCAAGAGAATCATGCTCCAAATCAGCCATTTAAGCATTTATTATTAGAGTTCTTCGAGTCGTTATTTCATTTCGACACTAAAATTTTCCTAAGCCTAAAATACTTGTTGTTTTATCCAGGCAGGATGACCCGTGAATTTCTTGAGAACAAACGCGCCCGGTTTGTGCCTCCAATCAGATTATATATTTTTATAAGTGTTATTTTTTTCATTTTCATCAACAGATTCTCAAACCAGGTAACCGAAGATATTGCAGATAATGGTAATTCTGGATTGGTTGAATTTAAGGATAAGCAGCCAAATCAGTCAATCGATTCGAGTGTTGTTGAGGTAGACTCGGTTAAAATTCAAAATATGGACAGCGTTAAGAGCGCGGATTATATCCAGACACCATTGACTGTTAAGAATAAGGAAAAATCAGGGGATATTAATTTTGGACTAAGTCAACAGTTTAGAATTTCTGAGGATGAATTGGATGAACTGGTAAAACTTCCCATTAAAGAAATTAAATATGATTCCATCCTTTTAGAAAAGAAAATTCCTAATAATTTTATTTACAGACAATTTTTGAAGCAATACATAAAAGCAAAAAAAGACAGCAGGACTTTTGGAATTAATCTTATACATACATTCGTGAAAAATACCACAATGGCAATGTTTTTTCTAATGCCATTTTTTGGATTGATTCTATTTCTACTGTATCTGGGAAAGGGGAAAAATTATTTTGAATACTTGATTTTTTCCATTCATTTTCACACAGCCGTATTTACATATTTAATTGTTGTTTTTATTTTGGATGTTTTTTTTAGTATGGATTGGGTTTACGGTTATTTATTTTGGGGATTTCTTTTATATCTATATTTTGCACTTAAGTGTTTGCATAATCAAAGAATTCCAACCACTGTTTTAAAAACTCTTGTTGCAGTATTAACTTATTCTATTGTATTGTTTTTTGGACTCATTATCTCTATTCTTTTAGGAGCATTTTTGGTGTAAAGTTCAATAAAAAAAAACGGGTAAACATTTTGTCTACCCGTTACTTGAATTCTTCAATTTATAAAAGATTACATCATTCCATCCATCCCTCCCGGATGTGCATGTGCATGACCTTTATCTTCTTTTGGTTTGTCACTGATAACACACTCAGTCATTAATAACATAGCGGCTATGGAAGCTGCATTTTCAAGAGCAATACGAGTAACTTTAGTAGGATCAATTACACCTGCTTTTTTAAGATCCTCATATTGTCCCGTACGGGCATTGTATCCATAAGCTCCCTTTTTAGCCTTCACGTGCATAACCACTACGGAAGCTTCGTCTCCTGAGTTTTCTGCAATGACTCTGAGCGGTGCTTCCAACGCTTTTCTAACAATGTCAATACCGAATTTCTCATCTTCATTAACTACATTCTTGATTTTTTCCAAAGCATCAATTGCTCTCACCAATGCTACTCCACCCCCGGCAACAATTCCTTCTTCTACTGCTGCCCGAGTTGCATGCAAAGCATCATCGACACGATCTTTCTTCTCTTTCATTTCAACTTCTGTAGCGGCCCCAACGTATAATACAGCAACTCCACCAGCAAGTTTTGCTAATCTTTCCTGAAGTTTTTCTTTATCATAATCTGAAGTAGTCCCTTCTATCTGTTGTTTGATTTGATTGATTCTTGCTTCAATCATTTTTTTGGTGCCCTTTCCATTTACAAGGGTAGTATTATCTTTATCCACCTCGATTTTTTCAGCCTGGCCAAGGTGCTCTAATTCTGTACTCTCAAGCTTATATCCTTTTTCATCTGAAATAACAGTACCATTGGTTAGAACTGCTATATCCTCCAGCATAGCTTTTCTGCGATCTCCAAAACCAGGAGCTTTTACTGCTACTACTTTTAGATTTGCGCGAAGTCTATTGACAACAAGAACGCCCAGTGCTTGACTGTCTACGTCCTCAGCTACGATTAATAAAGGTCTTCCTGATGAAACTACTTTCTCAAGAATGGGAACGATCTCCTGCATATTGGAGATTTTTTTATCAGTAATCAGAATATATGGATTATCATATTCAGCGATCATTTTCTCAGCATTCGTTATGAAGTACGGTGAAAGATACCCTCTGTCAAACTGCATTCCAATTACTTCATCAACATAAGTATGCGTTCCTTTGGCTTCTTCTACGGTAATTACACCATCCTTAGTGACTCTTTTCATCGCATCTGCTATCAGACCTCCGATTTCCTCATCATTGTTTGCAGAAATAGAACCAACTTGTTTAATTTTATTAAAGTCGTTTCCAATTTGTTCTGACTGCTTTTTTAAATCAGCAGTGATGGCCAATACAGCTTTGTCAATTCCCCTTTTCAAATCCATTGGATTTGAACCACCGGTAACATATTTAAGACCTGCATTTACCATAGATTGAGCCAATACAGTTGCTGTTGTAGTACCATCACCAGCAATGTCAGCAGTTTTAGATGCCACTTCTTTAATCATTTGTGCACCCATGTTTTCTACTGCATCTTCAAGTTCAACTTCCTTTGCAACTGTGACCCCGTCTTTTGTAATTTGAGGTGCACCAAATGATTTCTGGATCACCACATTTCGTCCTTTAGGTCCAAGTGTTACTTTAACCGCATTCGCCAGCTTGTCAATTCCGCTCTTTAACTTTTCTCTGGCTTCACTATTGAAATTAATGTCTTTTGCCATAATATATAAAATTTAATAATATGTTTAAATGATTTAAAAATTACTCTATGATCACTAAAATGTCATCTTCTCTCATAATCAGATAGTCGACACCTTTATAGGAAAATTCCTGTCCGGCATATTTTCCATACAATACAACATCCCCTTTGGTTACAGTCATCATATTACCCTCCTTACCCGGACCAACAGCAATAACTTCACCTCTCTGAGGTTTTTCCTTTGCAGTATCCGGAATAATTATTCCCCCTTTTGTTTTTTCATCGGCCGCTGCCGGTTTTACGATCACTCTATCATTAATTGGTTTCATAAAATATAGATTTATTAAAAAGTTATACAAAAAATGTCCCTGGTGGACATACTCAAGTCATTAAAACTGTGCCAATCAGATAAAGTTGAAAATCTGTCAGATTTTTCTGTCAAAACAAGAGTTTTTATCCAAAATTTAATTTATTTGCAAATAATTAACAAAAAATAGACTTACATTTTGTCATGTTTCTATAAAAACAGAATTTTTTGCTAAAAAACAGCCTCAAAAAATGATTTTTTGGTATTTGATTTTTTAAATATGTAATGCCCTTGAGAACTTATCTTTGCGCAAATTTTTATATGCCCAAGGATAGTTCAATTAAATCCGTCCTGATCATAGGGAGCGGGCCCATCATCATAGGACAAGCCTGCGAATTTGATTATTCAGGTACTCAGGCTGCCAGGTCTTTGAGAGAAGAGGGGATTGAAGTCAGTTTGATTAATTCCAATCCTGCAACCATTATGACAGATCCAGTAATGGCTGATCACATTTATTTATGGCCACTTACGGTTGAAAGTATTATTAAGATTCTGGAGGAAAGACAGATCGATGCTGTTTTACCAACCATGGGTGGACAAACGGCCTTAAATCTTGCTATAGAGGCGGATAAACAGAACGTTTGGAAAAAATACAATGTAAGAATGATTGGAGTCGATATAGAAGCCATCGAACTTACAGAAGACCGTGAGAAGTTTAGAGCCCACATGGTAAAATTAGGTATCGGAGTAGCTCCATCCCAAATTGCAAATTCGTTTCTTGAAGGAAAAGAGGCCGCCCAGCACATAGGTTTTCCTCTTGTAATTCGGCCTTCTTTTACACTTGGCGGCACAGGGGGTAGTTTCGTACATAAGCAAGATCAGTTTGATGACGCCTTGCGCCGTGGATTGGACGCTTCTCCAACACACGAAGTATTAATTGAGAAGGCTGTTTTAGGATGGAAGGAATTTGAATTAGAGTTACTGAGGGATCAAAAGGATAATGTTGTGATCATTTGTACGGTCGAAAATCTTGACCCAATGGGCATCCATACAGGTGATTCGATTACAGTCGCACCTGCCATGACCTTATCTGATACAGGATTTCAAATGATGAGAGATTATGCCATCACTATGATGAGATCGTTGGGCAATTTTTCTGGAGGCTGTAATGTACAGTTTGCTCAAAATCCCGCTAATGAGGAATTAATTGCAGTAGAAATTAATCCGAGAGTAAGTCGTTCAAGTGCTTTGGCGAGTAAGGCTACGGGTTATCCAATAGCTAAAATTGCGGCAAAACTTTCATTGGGTTATACATTGGATGAATTACCAAACCAAATTACCGGAACAACAAGTGCATTGTTCGAACCCTCTCTAGATTATGTAATTGTCAAAATGCCAAGATGGAATTTTGAAAAATTCTGGGGAGCTGATTCAAGGTTAGGGTTGCAGATGAAATCTGTAGGAGAAGTCATGGCAATAGGGCGTTGTTTTAATGAAGCACTCCAGAAAGCCTGTCAAAGTCAAGAAAATGACCGTCATGGCCTGGGAGCAGATAAAAAAGAGTGGTTCAATACTCAGGATATTTTGGAAAGATTGGAAAAAGTAAGTGATGACCGGATTTACAGACTAAAAGATGCACTTCGTCTGGGAGTACCGGAAAAAACTGTCCAAAAGTTGACGGGAATTGATCCCTGGTTTATTCGGGAAATTAAAAAGTTGGTCCAAATGGAGGAGCAATTGTTAAAGTACAACCTTCCAGAAGATATTCCTGCGGACTTTTTTCTTGAATTAAAGAAAAATGGTTATTCTGATTCCCAAATTGCATGGATATTACGTGTGGAAGATAAGGATGTAACCAAATTTCGCAAAAAAATAGGATTACACAGAATCTATAAAACGGTTGATACTTGTGCAGCCGAATTTCCGGCTAAAACGCCTTATTTCTATTCCTGTTATGATCAGGAAAATGAAAGCATCGTTACTACAGATAAGAAGAAAATTATTGTTTTAGGATCAGGCCCGAATAGGATAGGACAGGGTATTGAATTTGATTATTGTTGTGTTCATGGGGTGATGGCTATTAAAGAAACGGGGATGGAAGCCATCATGGTGAATTGCAATCCCGAAACGGTATCAACAGATTTTGATCTGGCAGACAAATTATACTTTGAACCAATTTATTGGGAGCACATTGAAGAAATCATTGATCACGAAAAACCAGATGGTATCATTGTTCAATTGGGCGGGCAAACGGCTTTAAAACTGGCTGAGCGGATTCACAACAAAGGAATTCGTTTGGTAGGCACAAGTTTTAACAGTATGGATATAGCAGAGGATCGCGGTAGATTTTCAGACTTGCTAAAAGAAATGGAAATTCCTTATCCAATTTATGGAGTTGCAACAGATGCTGATGAAGCGCTGGAAGTTGCACGTAAAATATCTTATCCTGTTTTGGTAAGACCTTCATATGTACTTGGAGGACAAAGAATGCGTATTGTTATTAACGATGAAGAGTTGGAAAGGCATGTGCTGTCTATTTTCAAACATATGCCTGACAATAAAGTGCTCATTGATCAATTTCTTGAACGAGCAAAGGAAGCAGAGATCGATGCAATATGTGATGGAGATGAAGTTCATATTATGGGAATTATGGAACATATAGAACCTGCTGGAATACATTCAGGTGATAGTTCTGCAGTTTTACCTACCTACAGCCTCTCTGAAAAGAGTATTGAGACCATGATCGAATATGCAAAAAGGATTGCCTTCAAGCTAGAAATCAAAGGTTTGATCAATATTCAATTTGCCATTAAAGGTGAACAGGTTTATGTAATTGAGGCAAATCCCAGGGCTTCAAGAACTACCCCATTTATAGCAAAGGCTTATGAAGTGCCTTATTTGAATATTGCTACAAAAGTAATGTTGGGTACGCATAAGTTAAAGGATTTTTCAATCACTCATAAATTAAAGGGGTACGCTATTAAAGTTCCTGTATTTTCATTTAATAAGTTTCCTGGTGTTGATATTAGTCTCGGTCCAGAAATGAAATCTACAGGTGAGGCAATTTACTACATAAAAGATTTGCATGACCCATTCTTTAGAGATTTAGATTCCAAACGATATATGTATCTAACCCGATAAAAATATTTATCAATTCGGTTGATGTTGATTTAGTATTTTCAATTTTATTATCAATAATAAATTATTTTGAGCCATGACACTTCATACCCATGGATTGGGAATTGATTTTAAGAATGGGAAATCCTTGAAATTTCCAGATTTGAGTTTGGTAAGTGGCGAAACACTTTTAATTCATGGTCCGTCAGGCAGTGGAAAAACCAGTCTGTTGCACATGATCTGTGGACTTATGAATCCTTCATTCGGAGAGGTAAAAATATTGAATCAAAATATCCAAAAATTATCAAAGTCTGAATTGGATTTTTTCAGAGGTCAGCACATTGGAATTTGTCTACAAAGGCCTATTTTTATTAAATCCTTGACCGTTCTGGAGAATCTTATTTTAGCAAGACATTTGGCCAAGAAAAGAGTAAGCGACCATAAAATAGTAATCAATTGGTTAGAGAAATTTAATTTAATTAATTTAAAAAACCGCAAAACATTTTCGTTGTCACTTGGTGAGCAACAACGTCTTATGTTTATAAGGGCTTTGGTGACAGAACCTGATTTGATTCTTGCAGATGAGCCAACCTCTTCACTGGATGATGTCAATGCAGAATTGATTGCCGATGTCTTATTAAATAGTTGCCATGATCAAAAAGCCACTTTGGTTGTCGTCAGTCATGATGCAAGGTTAAAGTCAAAGTTTTCTAACCAAATCTCTTTGCGATGAATCTATTTTATCTGGCTTGGAAAAATCTAATGCTCAGACCCGCCAGGTTTCTGTTTGTGGTATTGCTCATGAGCATTGCGGCAAGTTTGGGTTTATTAATCCTTTTGGTGAATGAGCAATTTAGTCAACATTTGGGCAAAAGTAGTGAACACATCGACCTCATATTATGTAGTAAAGGAAGCCCATTACAATCTGTTATGTGCAATGTTATGTATGTAGATGCACCTACTGGAAATATTTCTACAAATGAGTTAAAGCCATTTTTAAATCCTAAGCATCCATTAATCGAACAAAGTATTCCAATATCCAGTGGGGATAGTTATGAAGATTATAGAATTATCGGAACCACCTTTGAATATTTTCCATTTATGCAACTGAAAATAGGAGAAGGAGTTTTTTTTGAAAATGATTTTGATGCAGTGCTTGGTTCAGAAGTGGCCAAAGCTCAACATTTAAAAGTTGGGGATAAAATTCAATCAAACCATGGTTTGGTAAAAGAGGATGCATTGCATAAACATGATCAGGCTCTGACTATCAAAGGAATTTTGGAATCAAGCGGAACTATAAAAGACAGATTAATTTTTACCAATATTTCCACTTATTGGTCCATGCATCATGATGAAGTTGCCGAAGAGGAACAGGAAATACATCCTCATTCAGAGAATGATAGCCTACAGCATACTGTTAATTCAAAGGAGGATTTGAATAATTCCAAAGGTGGAGCTATAACTGCCTTATTGTTAAAGTTCAAAGGCAATAATATCCAAACTCTAAATTTTGGAAGAAATATTAATCAGAACACAGGACTTATGGCAGTTAATCCGGCAATAGAAATCAGCAGATTATATGAAATAAGTGGTTCTGCCAGCGAGTTGTTTAATATTATAGGACTGATTCTTGGTGTGTTAGCCACTTTTGCAATCATCATCAATTTATTTCAAGCATTTGAAGAAAGAAAGATAGAGATGGCCATAATGAGATTGGGGGGAGCAGGAAAAATGTATTTGTTTGTCTTAATGATGATCGAAGGATTGATGATCAGCATTATAGGAATTTTGATTGCAATTATTATAGCACATGGCAGTTTGGAAATTGCATCTGGGTATTTTAATTTGGGAGAGAAGTTTAATATTTCTGGCAGATATTTTTCAAAAGACGAAGTCAAGATTATAATTGGAGGACTTTTAATTGGAGCCTTTTCAGCTGCATGGCCAGCTGTCAAAGCTTACAAACAGGATATTCATAAAGTTATTTCTTCGATGAATTAGGTATAAACTTTCAGAGAATAGATCTAAAAATATCAGGTGAATTGAGTAACCCGAAATTTTCAATATGAATTCTGTAGTACAGGGCAAGACTGTCCAACATTTTCCTTCGATCCAATTTATTTAATTTAATTGGAATGGTTTGTTGGGAATCCGTCTCACTTAATAAGCCATGCAAGTATTGACTTAAAACAGGCTCAAGGTGGTAAGGACTTTGAATCATGTAGGAACAAAATTGACCATTTTCCAAATCAAAAGAATTGTCTGTTCCAGAATAATTATTTGCAGGCTGGAAGCCAAGAATTTTTGTTAATCTGATTAAAAATTTTAAATGAAAATCAGGATCCGCAATTTCTTGTTTATCCAAAATAATTAAGCATCTTTGGATGAATTGAAACAGCTCTGGATTAGGGTGGTTGTCTTTTATTGTTTTGCGACAAATTTCCAATATAAAAGTAGAAATTGCTGATTTTACCAAATTGAAATTAATGTCCTGATAAATATAGGCATATTGCACTTCTTTTAAGCGATGAAGATTTTTTTGTTCGTTAAAATATGCAATTAATTCAATAATGTTTCCTGCACTTAGAATAGCCGCTAGCCTTTGATCTCCTTTTTTGTAAACACTGTTGATGAGGAATGAATGTAATCCCTGGTCTTCAGTAAAAATATCAAGAATTAGGCTAGATTCCTTATATTTTAAAGCTTTAAGTACAATTCCCTTGGTGCGGATCATCTTTAAGACAGTAAGAAATTCATTACTGTAAAAATATTAGGTAAGGGAGTATCATTACACTACTAAAGTAAACCTCTTCTTTTCATTTCCTTGGTCAACAAGTTTAATTCCCGGCTCATGTCACCGGTAACGCTGGTGTTTTCCTGTGCCCTTCTTGTAAGATAGGGAGTAACTTCTCTGATAGGACCATAAGGTACATATTTTGCAACATTATATCCCTGAGCTGAAAGATTGAATGTAATATTATCACTCATCCCATACAATTGGCAGAAATTCATGTGTGGATGATCTCTTGAAATCTGATTTTGCGTCATGAGGTCCACTTGCAACAAGTTACTTTCCCAATTGTGACTGGAATTACATAAGCTAATTTGATCAATGTTATCAATGCAAAATCTAAGTGCATCATTATAATCACCATCGGTTGAGGATTTATCAGGCTGAATTGGATCTGGATACCCTTTATCCTCAGCTCTCTTCCGTTCTTTCTCCATATAGGCTCCTCGGACAATTTTAACACCTAAAATAAAATTATTTTCCTTTGCCAATTTTAGATTATCCTTCAGGTAATTAAGTCTGTCCTTTCGATACAGCTGATATGTATTGTACAAAATCGGCTTCTCTTTATTATAGATGGCCATATATTTTAAAACCAACTGATCAATTGGATCTTGAATCCAACTTTCTTCTGCATCAACAAATATTGAAACACCCATTTCATGAGCCTTCTTACACAACTGGGCAAAACGATTTTCAAGCCTTTGAAATTGATTTTTTTCTAATTCACTCAGATTTTCTCCTGATTGTATTTTTTCAAGTAAGTTTACTGAAACATAGCCTGTTAGTTTTGTTGAAATCACTGGAACATTGGGATTGCTGCAGGCAAATTCTATTGCTTTGATATTTTCCGCCAAGGTATGTTCAAAATCTTCTTCTTTCTCTTTAGCCTCTACTCCAAAGTCCAGAATCGTAAGTGTGTTTCTAAAATTCAGACGGTCGACCACTTTTTGACATTCAAAAAGATTTGTCCCACCACAAAACTGAAAAAATATCGTTTCTCTGATAAAAGGGTCTCCTATTCCAAATGGCATCTTAGCAGCCAGGTTACCAAAGAGGGAACCCAGTTTAACTAAAGTAGGATTATTCATCAGCTGAAATAATCTGTAAGTTTTTATAAGCTCCTTATTTGATTTATAGGAAAATGCAATTTCCGTATTGTTGAAATCGAGTTTCGGGTCTCCAGAATCTGACATAAATATATTTGAACAGTTATTTTGTTAAATGAAATGTAATTAAGAATCAAAAAACCATTCAAAAATAGCCTTTTTTTGCCACCCTTTTGTAACAAATTGAAAGAACCTATAAAATTATTTTCAAATCTGAATTTTGACAATTAGGTGCTTAATGAATGATGACGTTAAATGCAAATTGCTTGACATTTTAGAATCACCATTAAACTAGGTTTTTAACTTTAAGTATTTGATATTTAATTATATATATATGTTTAAATATCCTACAAGTCTTTTAGGTGTTTCTGACAATTTGTCATTTCCTTGCAAAAGAGTTATATTTGTCCTCTTTTTTTGAAATCAAATGATGTACCATCAAGATTCTAACCATTCTATATTGGAAGAAAATCGCCAAGGGGAAGCTCTTGCTTACAAAAGGGAAAGTGAGCAAACTAACTCCCGGTATTTTTATATAGAGAGTTATGGCTGCCAAATGAATTTTAGTGATTCTGAGATTGTCGCATCCATCCTTTCAGATGAAGGCTTGCAATCCACCAAGGACTTTCAACTTGCCGAGCTTATTCTGCTTAATACTTGCTCCATCAGAGAAAAGGCTGAAGAAACAGTCCGCAAGCGTCTTAAAGACTTTGCCAAACTCAAAAAGAGTAAGCCGGAGTTACTTATTGGAGTGTTGGGTTGTATGGCAGAACGTCTGAAATCAAAATTTCTTGAAGACGAAAAACTTGTCGACATAGTGGTTGGACCTGATGCCTACCGAGATTTACCACGTTTGGTGAATCAAGCTATGGATGGTGATAAAGCCATCAATGTCTTTTTATCCAGGGAAGAAACTTATGCAGATATAGCTCCATTGAGATTGGACAGTAATGGGATTACTGCATTTATTTCAATTATGAGAGGATGCGATAATATGTGCTCCTTTTGTGTGGTTCCATACACTCGTGGAAGGGAAAGAAGCAGAAGTGCTTTTACAATTATGGCTGAGGCAGAGGATCTCTTTTCCAAAGGATTTAGAGAGGTAACCTTGCTAGGACAAAATGTGGATAGCTATAAATGGGAAAACCCGGAGACAGGGCAACTAATTAATTTTGCTAATCTCCTTGAAATGATTGCAGAGATAAATCCATTGCTCAGGGTAAGATTTTCAACTTCACATCCGAAAGACATTACAGATGAGGTGTTGCATACCATTTCAAAATTTGATAATATTTGTAAATATATTCACCTTCCTGTTCAATCAGGATCCAGCAGGATCCTTAAATTGATGAACCGAACCTATGATCGAGAATGGTATTTAAACCGTATCGCTTCTATAAAAAATATAATACCTGAATGTGCCGTGTCCTCTGATGTAATTACAGGATTTTGCAGTGAGACTGAAGAGGATCATCAGGATACACTTTCAATCATGAAATGGTCAGACTACAGTATGTCTTACATGTTCCATTATTCAGAAAGACCAGGGACTCCTGCTGCCAAAAAATTAAAGGATGATGTTTCGTTGGATGTTAAAAAAAGAAGGCTTAGTGAAATTATCAGACTTCAGAATCAATTAAGCTATCAGCATAATCAAAGAGATGTTGGTAACATTTTCAATGTTCTGATAGAAGGTGATTCAAAGCGATCCGATCAAATGTTTAAAGGCAGGAATTCACAAAATAAAATGATTGTATTTCCCAAAAAGGCTGGACTTCAGGTTGGGGATTATGTTTCAGTTAGAGTTGAATCCGCATCAAGTGCTACACTTAACGGTGTGATAGTCTAGAAATATATGGAAAGTGTTCAGGCAGTTAAACAACGATACGGAATTTATGGGAGATCTGATAAGCTTAATCAGGCTCTTGACACTGCCATTCGTGTAGCAACGACTGATCTTACTGTTTTGATTTTTGGAGAAAGTGGTACAGGAAAAGAGGTGTTTTCAAAAGTAATCCATAACCTGAGCCCTAGAAAACACAATCAGTTTATCGCTGTGAACTGTGGTGCGATTCCTGCGGGTACGATTAACTCTGAACTTTTTGGCCACGAAAAAGGATCTTTTACCGGAGCTACTTCAGATCGAAAAGGCTACTTTGAAACGGTTGATGGGGGAACTATTTTCCTGGATGAGATAGGAGAAATGCCCCAAGATACTCAGGCCTTTTTACTGAGAGTGTTAGAATCCGGCGAATTCATACGTGTTGGTTCTTCTAAAACACTCAAAACAAACGTCAGGGTGATTGCCGCTACCAATGTTAACCTTTTAGAAAAAGTGCGACGTGGTAAATTCAGAGAAGATCTTTATTATCGATTAAATACAGTTCCTATAAGGGTGCCTTCGCTAAAGGAAAGAAGAGAGGACATACTAATATTCTTTAGGAAATTTGCACAGGATTTTGCTGAAAAATACCGGACCAGTCCGATAGAACTGGAGGATGCCTCTGAGTCTTTAATAGAAAATTATGCATGGCCCGGAAACATAAGGGAACTCCGCAATGCTGTTGAGCAATTATCCGTGCTATCAGATCGAAAAAATATAAGTCCGAATGATTTACTCCGAATCATTCCTGATATTCATCAGACTAACTTACCCTCCATTGGCAGTAACGATCAGGCTGGAGAAGCTACTGGTTACCATGAACGTGAAATTTTATATAAACTGCTTTTTGACATGAAGCAGGACTTGAACCAATTAAAAACCATGTTTGTCCAAATGGTACAAGCCAATGATTTAGAAATGCCACCATCAATGGATAAAGGTATCACAGTCATTCCCAATAATTCTTCTCCTGCATGGCCATCTTATACAAGTACAAGCCATACCGAAAGACCGATCATTATCCAAAAGAATAAGGACGAATTTGAGAATGTGGAATTGGTAGAAGAACATTTATCTTTGGACGATATGGAAAAGGATATGATCCTGAAAGCGCTCAAAAAATTTAATGGAAAAAGGAAGGATGCAGCGGATGAATTAGGGATCTCGGAACGAACTTTGTATCGAAAAATTAAGCAATTTTCCATCGAAATATGAAGCATTGTATATTGCTTGTTTGTTGTTTGTTTTATGGGTGCTATTCCTTTAAAGGAACCAGTATAGATCCGGAAATTCAATTCTTCAATGTTGAACCTATTAAAGACATATCTGCTTCTGCACCCGGTTATTATCCAAATGATTTTGCTGAAGCTCTAAACAATAAAATTCGTAGAGAATCCAGGTTAGTTTTTAACGCAGCCAATCCTGACATTGTATTCAAAATCAAGATTACTCAATACTCAGTCAGCTCTCAAGCTCCTATAGCCGGATCCTTTACCTCCATTAACAGACTCACTGTTACTCTTGAAGTCGTTTGTGAAAACACCAAGAACGAAAAGTCAAATTGGAATGCAAACTTTTCTAGATTTGAGGATTTTGATGCATCTCTCAATTTGAACACAGAAGAAAACAGGCTTTTAACCAACATCAATAAACTCTTGCTGGAAGATATTTTTAATAAAGCATTTTCCAATTGGTAATACTTTTTATGGAAGAAATTAATATTAAAAAAGAAGACCTTCAGGATATCGAAATCTTAAAAAGTAGATACCCTTTGGCCAATAATTTTTTTATTCATCTGGATCAAAATAATTTGGAAGCTGCAGATTTTAATTTTCAAAATACGCTCTACCGTAATTCTTTAAATTGGAATAAATTTTCAGATCAAAGTAAACCCGATCTACAAAATGTGTCAGATTCTGAAGAAAAAAAGAATGTTTTGACATCAGTAATTGTCGAGCGTACAGAAGAGCCTGAAATTTCTGAATCGGCAGAGACTATACAGGATTTTGAAGTCCAGACCGAACTTAAACCAGAACCTGTAATGGAAACTGGTTTGAAAATTCAGTCTATCCCTGAAAATTCAGCTCAGCCAATAGAATCTCGAAACGATGATCAATCAGAAGCACATTCTTCTGAAGTTGAGGAATCCAAAAAAACCATTATAACCAGATCTAAGAAGCCCAAAATCAATAAGTCTCTTTCACAAAAGCAAGCCCAACCATCTAAAAAGGCAGGCCAAATTGGTAATTCGGATAGTGGATTGTCTGAAAACAGTTCTGAAAAGAGCACAGACAGCTTTTATTCCTGGCTGAGCTTACTGGAAGAAATGAATCCAAAAAGAACCAAAGTTCAGAAGCAATCTAACCCAACCACCAAAGTTAGGAAGACCTCTAAAGGATTAGAAAAGATTCAATTGCTTGTTGAAGAAAGTCAACACCTAAAAGAGGAGGTAGTTTCCGAGACATTGGCCCAACTTCTTGATAAACAGGGCCATAAGGAAGAAGCCATTAAAATGTATGAAAAATTGTCCATTAAGTTTCCCGATAAAAGTGCTACCTTTGCAATCCTTATTAAAAAACTAAAATCCTGATCCATGCTTATTACGCTGATAACCATACTGATAGCCATTGATTGTGTACTTTTAATTGGCGTTGTATTGATCCAGAATCCTAAGGGAGGAGGTGTAGATTCTACTTTTGGCGGACAAAGTGCTAATCAAATGTTTGGGGCTGCAAGATCAGCTGATTTTATTGAAAAACTTACCTGGTATTTAGCTGCAATTCTTTTTGCATTGTGCATTTTGGTAGCTATTATGGCCGGGTCTGGCGCTGAAGTGGCTCCTTCAGTTCCAATTCCTCCTCCTCAATAGTCGGAATCTGCCAAATTTCTAGCTACTTCTTTTAAAATCTAATTTCAAATTCAGGATAAGTTGCATTTATTCCTAACTTGCTTCATGTAAATTGAAGTGTATGAGGATTCTGATAACAGATGATGTTCATCCCTGCCTGATTAGTGGTTTCAATATAAAAGGTTATTTTGTTGAATACTCTCCAGCCATCACTTTGAATGAAGTGCATGACATAATAGGAAGTTATGACGGAATTGTAGTGAATACCAAGGTCATAATGGATAAGGCATTGATTGACAAAGCTATTCATCTAAAATGTGTTGCTAGACTTGGGTCTGGCCTGGATACTTTGGATACACTCTATCTCAACCAAAAAGGAATTTATTATTTTAACACACCTGAAGCAAATTGTCAGGCAGTTGGAGAACACGCTCTTGCCAGCTTCCTTGCTTTGGCCCGCAACATTCTTCGAGCGGATCAGGAAGTGAGAAATTTTAGCTGGCACAGAGAGCTAAACAGAGGTTTTGAACTTGGATCCATGTGCTTTGGCATTATTGGCTGCGGGCATACCGGACAAGCGTTTATCCGCCTGTTAAAACCCTTTGGATGTCGGATTATTGTTTTTGATCCAAACAAAGTGCTTTCATTTGAAGATGACAATGTAGTGATAGCCAAAAACATGGATGAATTGCTTGATTGCTCAGTCATCAGTCTCCACGTTGATTTAAATTCTTCGACCAGACATCTCATTAATCAAAAATTTGTCGAAGATATGAAGCGCCCTTTTTATTTAATAAATACTTCCAGAGGGGCAGTTGTAAAAATAATAGACGTTGAAGAAGGACTTCAATCAGGCAAAATTTTAGGTGCTTGCCTGGACGTTTTTGAAAATGAAAAAACATCAACATTCAGTGAAGCTGAGCACAAACTGTACACTAGCCTATATTCTCGTAAAAATGTAATTCTCACACCCCACATTGCAGGTTGGACGTTTGAGTCAAAGCTAAAGATTGCGCAAGCTGTATTGAGTAAATGGCCGACCTAGTTTCTGGCCTTAAATGTTAAAGTTCACCTGATTTGGCTGCTGAGGGCAGCACTTTGTTCAGGTGGGCGTTTTGCCAATAGGAAGAAAATCCATAATAGAATGGCAAAACCCACATTTATTTAATAAAAATTCACTTTTGATGGAAATTAATTCACTAACACTTAAAATTTTACATCATGCGTAAAATATTAACTAACAATAAGATATGCTCCGATGATGGTTACTTCTGTGGGTATTTCTTATATTTTCAGGACCCCTTGTTAAAATGGGTTCTTTTGAAAAAACTTAAGAAATACTTAACATTGCAGACTTTTTGTACAAACAAAACAACTTCTAACCACATGAAGCTAAGACTACTATTCATTTTACTGACATTCTTCGCGTTAGGTCCAGTACTTATGGCCCAAACCAAACTTGAAGGAACAGTCAAAGACAGAGAAACAGGAGAACCCCTAATTAATGCAGCTGTTAAGGTATTTAAGGGAAAGGACCTTTACCAGGGTGTAATAACCGATTTTGACGGGAACTACAGTATAATCTTAGATCCCGGCAACTATAACGTGGAAGCAAGCTACGCGGGAAACACCCAAAAAATTGAAAGAGTCCAGGTAAATAGTGGAAAAGTTAACAAGCTGGATTTTAGCATTGCTTCTGGAGTTCAATTGGAAGCTGTAGAAGTAAAGGCCTATAAAGTGCCAATTATTGAAACAGACAAAACTACCAGTGATCAAACCATCACTGCGGAAGACATCAAAACGCTTGGGACACGTAACATTAATGCCATTGCCTCTACTGTATCAGGTGTATCCAGTGTGGATGGAGGAGATGTATCGATCAGAGGAGCCCGAACAGATGGAACAGTTTATTTTTTGGATGGGGTTAGGATCACAGGAAGAGCGCCATCCGCTGTTGATATTGAACAAGTAACGGTTATTAAAGGGGGACTTGAACCGCAATACGGGGATGTTACCGGTGGGATTATTGCTTTGACAACAAAAGGCCCATCTTCAGAATTTGCCGGATCTATTGAAGGAGAAACTTCTAACTACCTTGACCCATATGGTTACACATTTTTAAGTGGAAACATCAGCGGTCCAATTTATAAAAAGAACAATCGCTCCATTCTTGGTTTTCGCTTGTCTGGTCAATATACCAGATTGAAAGATGATGATCCTCCTGCGTTTGGCGATTATTTTGCAAAAGAAAGTACGATTGATCGACTCTCTCAGGATCCTGTCATTTCTTTTAAGGGAAATCCTGTAACCAATGCCTTCTTTTTGAAAGAAGGAGATGATGTTGAATTTAAGAAGTACAATCTGAATGATGAGAATACTGCTTATGATGTAACAGGAAAACTGGATATTAAGCCTAGTCAGAACATTGATTTAACCCTTTCAGGAACTTATTCAGATGTGAGTGATCGTTTTGTTCCTGGAGACGATATCATAGGAGGTGGTAACTGGCGCTTGCTGAATTGGGTGAATAATCCTACCAATCAAAATAATACCTACAGAGCTAACTTAAGATTTAGACACCGATTAGGAAGATTGGCTGACTTATCTCCTGAGGCACTTGCCAATGCTGAGCAAAACAAGAAAATATCCGTCATACAAAATGCTTACTATACCATTCAATTAGGGTATCAGAACAGAACCGGGCTAAGTCAGGATTTTCGCCACAAGGATAATTTCTTTGATTATGGCTTCGTGGGTCAGTTTCAACGAGAATGGATACCGACATTTAATGACAATTTGATAAATGATGGATACCTCGATAGAGTGGTTAAGTATACGCCTGGTGAAATCAATTCAGCATTTGCTAATTATAATAAAATACCTATTCGGGATACTGCTAATATTCAGTCTTATCCAGCATTTAATGGAAATGTAAGTTCATCTTTTTATGATACTTGGGGTGGGATTCACACCAATGTGGGCAGCGTTTACAATCGATACAGTAAATTTGACAACGACCTTTATTCTGCACAAATAACCAGTGGTTTTGATTTTATACCGGGTGGTTCTAAAAAAGGAAGACATAACATTCAGTTCGGAATACTGTTGGAACAAAGCATAAACAGAAACTACACTGTGATACCTTATAATCTCTGGAGATATGCACGATTATTGCAGAATGGTCACATTAAAAGTGGTGTAGATAGTAATGTAATTATAGGGTATACAAAAGTATTTAACCCACAGATTCAAGATTCTGTTGAAGTTCCTTATTTTAGAACATTAATCGAACTTAAGGATGAGTCGAAGTTTTATAAATCAATCAGGGCACTTCAATTTGCCAACATCTCATTAGATTCATCTCAATATCTATTTGCGGATGTGGATCGGTTTAGACCTTCAGATTTATCCCTGGATATGTTTTCAGCCGCGGAATTGACGGAGCAAAGTGCTGTTGGATTCAGTGGCTTTGATTATCTGGGCAACAAATTAAAAGGGAATGTGAAGTTTGAAGACTTCTTTAAACGGGACGCTAATGGAAGGCAGTCATTTGCCGTTGCTCCATTTTCTCCAATATATGCAGCAGGCTATCTTCAGGATAAATTTACTTACAAGGATATTATCTTCAGGGTTGGAGGTCGAGTAGATTACTATGATGCCAACACCAAAGTCTTAAAAGACCCATACAGTCTTTATGGAATCCTTGGTGCAAAATCCTTTCACGATCAGAAGGGCTCACCAAAACCTTCCACTATTGGAGATGAGTTCAGTGTTTACCTGGTTGACCAAGGTGCCCCTGATGTAAAGGCCTATCGTGATGGTGACCAGTGGTATTTTGCCAATGGTACCCCGGCAAATAACTCTTTGGCCATTTTCGGAGATAACAACCTTGTCTATCCGGCTTATATTCAACCTGCAGACACTCTCAGAGACATACGTGGTCAGTATTTTAAGGTCGATGAATCCTTTGAAGATTATAAGCCACAGATCAACTGGATGCCTCGTATCGCATTCTCTTTCCCAATTTCAGATGATGCCAACTTTTTTGCTCATTATGATATCTTGGTTCAAAGACCTACTTCCGATAATTTTGTATCTCCTCTTTCTTATTACTACTGGGATATAAACGGAAGAACTCCAAGTGCCAATGGAAATCTTAGACCATCGAGAAAAGTGGACTATGAAGTTGGATTTCAACAAAAAATTACCAATTCATCCTCTGTGGTGTTTTCAGCTTACTACAACGAGTTGAGGGATATGATTCAGATTACTACGCTGAGTAAAGTTGCTACAGTAGGAACCTATAACACATTTAGAAATCTCGACTTTGGAACAGTGAAAGGATTCAATTTCACTTATGATTTAAGAAGAGTTAATAATTTTGAATTCAATGCGGCTTATACTTTGCAATTTGCAGACGGAACAGGATCTGATGCACGATCTCAGGAAGGTTTGACCGGAAAAGGTATCAATATCAGAAATATATTTCCTTTTAATTACGATGAGAGACATCGATTCTCATTTAGTGCGGATTACAGGTATGCTTCCGGCAAACAGTACAACGGTCCCAGAATCGGTGGTCTTGATATCCTAGCCAATACAGGGGTTAACCTACTTTTGGTTACCGCTTCAGGAAGACCTTATTCACCGGGTTTGAATGTGGTAAGATATGACGGCTCTGGGTACAGAGGTTCTATAAATGGTGCCAGATTACCTTGGAATTTCAACATAGATTTTCGTGCAGATAAATACATTCAATTGACTAAGACTGATGCCAAACATCCGTTATTTTTAAATGTTTACTGCAGAGTTCAAAACTTGTTGAACACAAAAAATGTGATTGGTTTGTACCGGGGATCTTCTGATGCAGCTGATGATGGATATTTATCTTCCGGCAGGGGTGCTAATGACATTAATTCTGCTGTACAAACTTATGGCCAGGAAAATCTTCAGTATTTTATTGATTCCTACAATTGGGCTTTATTGAATCCTGACTTTTATACTTTGCCTAGGAGGATTTATATAGGAGCCATTTTTGAATTTTAATTTAATCATTATTGAAATCATTCGACATGAATAATAAATTTTTAATTTCTATAATATCGCTCTTGCTTAGCGTCCAGGTTTTTGCGCACATCCCTAAAAATTTGCAAAAACCACCTTTGAAGAGTAAATCTCTTCAAACCAGAAATGGTTCCTGCGCACCCGCAACTAAACAAATTGATCAGGAGATCAACAACGTGCGCGCCAGGCTACTAAATGGCGGGGATGTATGGTGGGATTTGACTAGAGGAAGATACATCGTTCCCAAGATCGAAGCAGGATCTGGCAAGCTTGAAGTTTCTTCCATATTTGCAGGGGGAGTTTGGGTCGGAGGATACGATCCGGCAGGTGCATTGAAATTCATGGGTCAAACTTATCGTAGGGCAACCCAAAATGATTGCTGGCCAGGACCATTGATGGAAAGTGGTGAAACCTGTACGGAAGATTGCAAAAATTGGGATCAGTTTTTTAAAGTTTCAGGGGATAATATAACTAAGCTGAAGAAGGCATGGGCAACTGCCAAAAAGGAAGGAAGGTCTGAGTTAAATCGTTCAGAAATTCCACTTGATATACTTTATTGGCCTGCAAAGGGAAATCCCTACTTTGAAGCAAGATATGGCTTTAAATTACCGGATGCCAGACAGGGCCTTGCTTTGTTTGATGACCTGAATTCCAGTGGGACCTATGATCCGCAAATGGGTGAATATCCAATCATTGACATTCGAGGATGTCCACTTGGAATTTTTCCTGACGAAATGATATTTTGGATTTACAACGATGCAGGCGGTATTCACACCAATACCCAGGGAGATCCTATACGCATGGAGGTTCAGGTACAGACATTTGCCTTTAGAACTGCAGACGAATTGAATGATATGACCTTCCAAAGGTATAAATTGATCAATCGAGCACCACAGGATATAAGAGATTGTTATTTTGCGATGTGGATAGATCCGGATCTCGGTTGTTACAGCGATGATTATGTTGGATGTGATACTACTTTAGTATTCAGAGCCAAGGATTCTGCCTTCAGACAAAGAGACCTCATGTATATCTATAACATTGATGCATCCGATGGAAGCAATGGATGTACCTGTGATCAAAATGTAAATACTTATTGTAACAACATTCCAATTCTTGGGGTAGATTATTTTAGAGGCCCTTTGGATGAAAATGGTAACGAGTTAGGGATGTCCTATTTTATGTATTACAATGGTCTAGGCTTGGGAGGGAATCCGCCACCTAATACAACTGATCCGACCACTTCTCAGGAATATTACAATTATATTACTGGAAGGTGGAAAGATGGCTCTCCCCTCACTGTAGGAGGGAATGGATACAATCCCGGAAGTACTAATTCAACCCGATATGCCTTCCCAGGAGCACCAAGTAATCAATCTGGCTGGAGTATGTGTACCACAAATGGAGGTAGCGGTGCCGGAGAAGGCGATCGACGTACCATTCAGGCATCCGGTCCGCTTGTGTTACAAACTGGTGCTGTAAATGAATTGATTATTGGGGTCCCTTGGGTCCCTGATCAGGTTTATCCTTGTCCAAGTCTGGATGAATTATTGAAAGCAGACCAATTATGCCAGGATCTTTTTGATAATTGCTTTAAGTTAAAAGATGGTCCTACAGCACCTGATGTTGACTTTGTGGAATTGGATCAGGAGATTATCATTCTGTTAAGCAATGATCCAAGTTCTAATAATTTTAACGAAGCCCACGAAGAAGCCGGTTTTGGTGTTCCACCGGGGAGAGATGGGTTGTACAGGTTTGAAGGATACAGGGTTTTTCAAATGTCCGGTCCGGATGTTTCTCTTTCAGATAAATCGTTGAACGATCCATCTTTGGTCAGAGAGATATTTACTGTAGACGTTAAGAATAAAATTAAAAAGGTTTATAACTGGGATGGAATAAAAAATCCAAATCCAAGTACTACCCACCCGATTGTTTATTATCCGGTGGAAAAAGTTTCCGGATTGGATGAAGGGGTAAGGCACAGTTTCAGTGTTAAGGATGATGCATTTGCTACCGGAATAAATAATTCTTTGATCAACCACAAAAAGTATTACTTCCTTGTAGTTGCTTACAGTTATAATAATTATGAGGATTTTAATCCAAAAGAAAATACCGGTCAAAGAGTTCAATATTGTCTTGGCCGATTAAATGTTGGACCTAACGGCGATGGTAAACCTTATGGAGCTACACCAAGACCTCAAATTTACGAATTGGTAAAATCAACTTACGGTGATGGATTACCAATCACACGATTGGACGGCCATGGTACAGGAAATAATTTTTTAAGATTGGCAGACGGAATGCATGATAAAATTCTTAATGGTAGTTTCAATGGAGTTATTGAATATCAGGCTGGTTCCGGACCAATAGAGATAAAAGTGGTTAATCCAATTAAAGTACAAAATGGTGAGTATGAAATAAAATTTGTGGACGCTTCTCCAAATAATGGAAAGTTGGACGAGCCTGTAACCTGGAGTTTAAAAAATGTGGCAGATCCTGCCAAAGTTATAGAGTCAAATTCCTCCATCACAAAATTCAATGAGCAGATTATCGCAGAGCTTGGAATTTCTGTTGGTATCGTTCAAACCGGTGATGCAGGCAGTGATCCGCTTGGAACGAATGGAATTATTGAGTCGGGGTTAGAGCAAGAATATAAGGATCCAAATGGTACTATTTGGTTTTTAGCCCAACCTGATAACAATGGACCATTTACCGATTTCATCAAAACTGCCTTAGGCCCTAATTCATTGTATAATCTTGATCCCCAGGAAAAATTTTCAAATCTTGGAGATGGAAATATCAATGGGGCTTGGTATCCTTATAGAATGGTAACGGGAGATACGCTGAATTTTACCCCTGCCTGGATGGGAGGATTCAACAAGACAATTGTATCATCCATTATGAAGTTAGATTCTTTAAATAATGTGGACATAGTATTTACTTCCGACAAGTCAAAGTGGTCTAGATGTGTGGTCATTGAATCCTGGAACTCTAACAATGGTTCAGAAACTGAGCCCACCTTCGGACTTAAAAACTTTGCGGTAAAGCAGCTTCCTTCCGTTGGTAAAAATGATGCAGACGGTGATGGTTATGCTGATCCGGATGGAGCTTTGGACAATGCAGGAAAACCACTTACAGGTATGGGTTGGTTTCCGGGATATGCTTTGGATGTAGAAACCGGCAAAAGATTGAATATTTTCTTTGCAGAAAATTCTTTCTATTCCAACGAAAATGCCCTGGTTCAGCCTTGTTTAAAAAATCAGAAAGGGGTGGGTAATGACTTGATGTGGAATCCTACTGATCAAATTTTTGCCAACAGTAGAGAAGCCAATTGTGGACTTCAAGGATTCTTAAATCTTGTATTTGGGGGTCACCATTACATTTATGTGACCAAGCAAAAATACGATTCATGTACTGCGCTTAGAAATAGATTATCTAATCCTACAAATACAAACATGAGTTTCGCCATCCGGGAAATTACCTGGTGTACCATGCCTTTAATGTTTGAAAAGACAAGTTTACTTCCGTTAGGTAAAGAAGCCACAGGATTAATTCCAAACGATGTTACTTTTAGATTAAGAGTGGATAATCCATACCAGGTTTCTTATGGAACCAATGAGAATTTTGGTCACAATTTATATCGGTTTAAGATTGAAGGAAAACAAGCTGATTTGGTTTCAACAAAAGAAGCATATGAAAATGCTTTGGACGACGTTAACGTTGTACCGAATCCTTACTACGGATTCTCTAATTACGAGTCTGGACAATTTAGTAATGTAGTCAAAATAACCAACGTTCCTCCGAAGTGTCAGGTTACCATTTATTCTATTGATGGGAAGTTCATCAAAGAATACAACCGTGATGAAAAGCCGGTTAAAATTGTAAGTGGCAGAGGAATAACAGAAAGACAAATTGGGCCAGATATTGAGTGGGATTTGACTAATTTCAGAGGTATTCCGGTGAGTAGTGGTGCTTATCTGATTTACATCAGGCAACCTGATACGGGTGCTGAGAGGATTGTGAAATGGTTTGGTGTAGCGAGAAAATTTGACCCATCTGGATTATAAAATTTTTAAGTGAGAGTCTGTTGAAAGGCAGACTCTCGCCTTCATAAATATTAAAAAGAAAGCGATATGAATAAATTTTTACCATATGTGATTTTAAGCTTCCTTGTTTTAACGGTGGAAGTTCTTTTTGCCGGAAATCCTGACAGGCAGGGAGAAGCAGGTGCTTATGAACTATTAATTAATCCATGGGCAAGAGGATCTGCCATGAATAGTCTCAATGCTTCTTATGTAAAGGGTGTTGAAGCTTTGAGGGTAAATGTCTCGGGACTTGGAAGAATAAAACACTCTCAAGCTCTTGCCGGGCATACCAGATGGCTTGTTCCAAGTGGGGTGACCGTTAATTCATTTGGTTATGCCACTAAAGTGGGAAAAAATGGTGCCATAGGGATTGAGCTTATGTCATTGAGTTTTGGTGACATAAAAGTGACGACCACTACAGCCCCAGAGGGTACAGGAGCTACATACAGCCCTAATTTTTTCAACTTAGGAGTTGGTTATTCGCATAATTTTGGCGAGAAGGTGTCTGTTGGTATTTTAGTGCGAGGTGTATCTGAAAGTATTCAAGATCTAAGTGCATTTGGCTTTGCCATTGATGGTGGAGTGCAATATGTAACCGGTCCGGAAAATAATTTTCACCTGGGAATTGCCATTCGAAATGTTGGAAGTCCAATGAGATTCGGTGGTGAAGGATTGTCCACGCAATTGACAAGCCCTGAAAATACTGCTTTGACTTATGATGTTCGATTGTCAAATTTTGAGCTCCCATCTTTGTTACACTTAGGTTTGTCTTACGATTTTATTTTCAGTAATCTATTGACTGTCAGTCCTGTGGCTAATTTTACTTCAAACTCTTTTGGTCGGGATGTTATTGGTGCGGGTGCTGAATTGACGATAAAAGATATTTTTGGAGTAAGGGCTTCCTATGTTTATGAAATTGGTGATGCCGCTGGCGCCGGAGATGGTGCTTATACGGGTTTAGGCGCTGGTGTAAGTATAAATATACCTATGGACAAGAAGGGTAATAATATACTTGCAGTTGATTATGGTTACCGACCAACCAATCCGTTTTCCGGGACGCATAATATTGGGCTTGGCTTGAATTTTTAAATCTAATTGGAAACTTAACGAGACTTTAAATCGTTATCTAATAACTTATTTATACAGCTAAAGAACGTTTCCTTATACGAGGGGCGTTCTTTCGTTTTTTATTTAGCAAACAAAATCCTCATGACAACATTGAATTATTTAACTCAGGAAGGGTACGATAGAATGAAGATTGAATTGGATCATCTTAAAACCGTTGGCCGGCAAGATGTCGCAAAAGCGATTTCTGAAGCCAGGGAAAAAGGGGATTTATCTGAAAATGCAGAATACCATGCTGCAAAGGATGCCCAAGGAATGCTTGAGTTGAAAATCAACGAGCTTGAAAAGAAGTTGATGAATGTGAGAATCATCGACGAAAGTTCTATAGACACATCAAAAGTGGTTTTAATGACCAATGTGCGTTTACTAAATCATAAAGTGAATAAAGAAATTATTTACAAAATAGTTTCTGAGGCCGAGTCCGACATTAAAGCAAGTAAGATATCTGCAAGCTCACCCATAGGGCAAGGATTGTTAGGGAAGAAGGTGGGAGACAAGGCTTCTATCGAAACTCCCGGAGGAACCATGGTTTTAGAAATTTTGGAAATTACTGCCTGATGTCCAGTATATTTTCAAGAATTATAGCTGGTGAAATTCCCTGCTACAAGGTTGCTGAAACTAAAAATTGTTTTGCATTTCTTGATGTGAAACCTCTTACAAAAGGCCATGTTTTGGTAGTTCCAAAAACTGAAATTGATTATTATTTTGATATCGAAGAAGGGCTTTTTATTGAAATGAATCTTTTTGCAAAGGATTTGGCAAAGTCCATCGCTTCAGTAGTCCCATGTATTAAAGTTGGTGTAGCTGTGATTGGGCTGGAGGTTGCTCACGCTCATATTCATTTGGTCCCATTAAATAAAATCAGTGATTTAAATTTTAGCAATCCAAGAGTTGAAATCAATCAAGAAGAAATGATTTCAACTGCTACCGCTATTGCGATGGCATATGCGAATAATACTAAAAACTAATTCATTGTTTTGAATACAGGTGTTTTGGATTAAACCAATCCTTCACTTTTTGGCCTATCCATTGATCTTCAGTTGGGTCTTTAAATGAAATTTCATTTCGTTTTAAATCAAGTGTATAATCTTTTGCCCACTCTAAATGATGCTGACTTAATTCTTTAAGACATTTGATAACGAATTTAACTTCCTCATTTGTATTAGTGGGATGAAGAGATAATCTGATCCATCCAGCCTTAGAAGAATAGTCACCAGCGTTGATCATTTCTGTAACTATTTTGGAATATTCCTTATCAATGTTCAAAATATAATGGCCATAGGTTCCTGCACAGGAACAACCTCCCCTCACTTGAATTCCGAATCGATCATTTAGCATTTTAACCCCAAGGTTGTAATGAAGCCCTTCAATGTAAAATGAGACTACACAAAGTCTATCTTTATGTTTGGCTTCTAGAATATTGAAGCCTTCAATCCCATTTAATTCAGACCACAACATATCTACAATTTCCTGTTCTCTTTTCTTTATGTTTTGAACACCCATTTCTTCCTTTAGCTTAATGCATAAAGCGGTTCTGATTGTTTGAAGAAATGCAGGTGTTCCCCCATCTTCTCTTGATTCAATGTCATCAAGATATTTATGCTCTCCCCAAGGATTGGTCCAATCAACCGTTCCTCCTCCAGGGTTATCGGGGATTTTATTTTGATATAATTTCTTATTGAAAATTATAATCCCTGTTGATCCGGGGCCACCCAAGAATTTATGCGGGGAGAAATAAATTGCATCAAGATATTCATCAGGTTCAATGGGATGCATATTGATTTCAACATAGGGGGCACTGCAAGCAAAATCTACAAAACAATAACCGCCGGCAGCATGGATCATAGCTGCTATTTTGTGATAAGGAGTAAAGATTCCAGTAACATTAGAGCACGATGTAACGGCAGCAAATTTTACTTTCCGGGATTTATATTTGTCTAAAAGCAATTGGAAATACTCAAGATCAACTAAACCATTTGAATCTGGTTGGATTATTTCAACATCCGCAATGGTCTCTAACCAACTGGTTTGATTGGAATGATGTTCCATATGGGTAATGAATACAACAGGTCTTTCTGATTCAGTTAAATTTATTTGGTCTTTAAATTTTTCATGCAACCTTAGTCCTAGTATCCGTTGAAATTTGTTCACTACCCCTGTCATCCCGGAGTATGAAGAAATAATCAAATCTTCTGATGATGCATTTACATGTTTTTTAATAATGTGTAAAGCTTGATGGTAGGCTTCGGTCATTGCTTTGCCGGTACTGTTTGTTTCAGTATGTGTGTTGGCTACAAAAGGATAGATATTTTCCTTCAGATGTTCTTCAATTGGACTGTACATTCTGCCACTTGCAGTCCAATCTGCATATAATAGTTTTAATTCGTTTGAAAAAGGACTCTGAATAATTTGATTAATTCCAATTATTCCTTTTCTGAATTGTTTAAAATACTCCTCCATCAGACAAAGCTAAGGAGAATTAAATTCAGGTTTATGACTTCGAGTACGTAAATTTTAAGATTAAATGTACTGGATTTTTTATGAGACTAATTCTTCCTGGATTTCAGCACCCACATTTAAGGTGTCCATCTCATCCGGTTTTAACTGGTCGATATCTACCCTGAGATTTCCGATAATGAAATCCTGACGTTCCGGAGTGTTTTTCCCCATATAATATCCCAAAATGGTTTCGATATGACTGTCCTCATTTAAGATAACCGGTTCCAATCTTATATCCGGCCCTATGAAGTTTCCAAACTCTTCCGGACTAATTTCACCTAATCCTTTAAATCGGGTAATTTCTGCTTTTCCACGTAAGTTTTTTATCGCCTCTTGCTTCTCTTTTTCTGAGTAGCAATAAAATGTTTGTCTTTTATCTCTTACCCTGAAAAGGGGAGTTTCCAATATAAACAGATGTCCATTTCTTACTAACTCTGGAAAGAACTGCAGAAAAAAGGTCAGTAAAAGTAGTCGAATATGCATTCCATCTACGTCTGCATCTGTTGCAATCACCACTTTGTTAAATCTTAAGTTTTCTATACCATCTTCTATGTCCAAGGCATGTTGCAGAAGATTAAGTTCTTCATTTTCGTAGACAATTTTCTTTGTCATTCCAAAACAATTCAAAGGTTTCCCTCGCAATGAAAAAACCGCTTGAGATTCTACGTTTCTTGATTTTGTAATAGATCCACTTGCGGAATCACCTTCTGTGATAAAGAGGGTGGAATTGTCTCTGATTTCTGATTTCATTTTAGCATCTGTGAGGTGTACTCTGCAGTCTCTAAGTTTTTTATTGTGAAGATTTGCTTTTTTGGCTCTTTGATTTGCCAGTTTTTTAATTCCTGCTATTTCTTTTCGTTCACGTTCGGATTGAAGAATTCTACTCAGCATTTCTTTAGCAGTATCTGGAGTTTTATGCAGATAGTTGTTTAATTCCTTGCTGATGAAATCCATGATAAATGACCTTAAGGATGCACCTTCAGGTGAAATGGTCGTAGATCCCAATTTTGTTTTGGTCTGAGATTCAAAAACGGGTTCCTCAATACGAACAGAAACAGCTCCAATGATTCCTGTATGTATGTCTTTAACATCAAAATCTTTTTTATAAAATTCCCGAACCGTTTTAACGATTGCTTCTCGAAAATAATTTAAGTGAGTACCACCCTGGGAAGTATACTGACCATTCACAAAGCTGTAATACTGTTCACCGTATTGAAGCCCATGTGTAATAACCACTTCAATGTCATCCCCTTTTAAGTGAATCAACGGATAGTGGATAGTTTCCCCATCTGTTCTTCGCTCGAGCATATCCTTTAGTCCGTTTTTGGAAACGTATGTTTTATTGAGATAATGTATTCTCAATCCTGCATTCAAATAGGCATAATGCCAAATTCTGCTTTCAATGAATTCATGAATAAATCTGAATTTTGTGAAAATTTTTTCATCAGGTCTGAAAATAATGGTTGTTCCGTTGGGCTCATCCACTGATTTAAGATTATAATCTTTAGTAAGATTACCATAACTAAATTCAGCTGCTTTACATTTCCCTTCTCTAACAGATTGAACCTTAAAATAGGAAGACAGTGCATTAACTGCTTTCGTTCCAACTCCGTTTAATCCAACGGATTTTTTAAAAGCTTTAGAATCGTATTTTCCTCCGGTATTTATTTGTGAAACGCATTCGATCACTTTCCCTAATGGAATACCTCTTCCATAGTCTCTAACGGTCACTAAACCATCAGTAATCTCAATGTCTACTTCCCTGCCAAAACCCATAACATACTCATCAATGCAGTTGTCGATAACTTCTTTTAAGAGGATGTAAATTCCATCATCAATACTACTGCCATCTCCGAGCTTACCGATGTACATCCCGGGTCTAAGTCTTATATGTTCTTTCCAATCAAGTGATCGGATGTTTTCTTCGGTATAACTGTTTTGCAGTGCCATATTACTTACAATTAAAACTGTAAATATAGTACATATTATAATATTATTTAATTTGAAATCAGTTTGGTAGTTTTATAAAATAATTGGATGAAATTGCAGAACCTAATTACTTGACCATGTACTTTTGATCTATGGCTAAATCAATAGATTCTGTTATTGAGTTGAATCAACTCGAATTTTATGTCAGACATGGTGTTTACCCTTTGGAGAAAGAAGTAAGACAAACTTTTAAAGTTGATTTAAAATTAACAATTGAGCTTCCAGCAAAACAAAGAGTAACTCTTAATGAAACGGTTGATTACACAAAAGTCTATTCGGTGGTTGCAGAAATTATGGAAATTCCGGAAGAACTATTGGAAAATCTAATCTTGAAAATTTTGGATGCCATTTTTGATAGATTCAAACCAGTCCTTTCATGCAGTTGCAGGATAGAAAAATTTCCCCAATTGGGAGGACGGGGTTCTGTGGCATTATGTCTTAGCCAGAAAAGAAATTTTAACGGCAATGAAATTTAAGGGCTTTGGACAAATTTTAAAATAGAATTATTAGTTGGTTAATTGCCAAAGTCCGGAATTAAGATTAAACCAAATAGCCCAATAAAAGTTATATTTTTGTAAAAAATTATAAAATGGCAAATAAATTATTTTTTTCTTGTTTATCAATGTTCTTGTTTTTTGGGTTAGAAGCTCAGTCATCCAACACAATTATAGCCAGAAACCCAACAAACGGTTATTTGTCCTCTATAACGGTACCACAAGGTGATGATATTGAGCAAAAGTATTTTTTTCAAATATTTGAAAAAACCCTTGGCCTAAATCAGGAGTCTACTATGAAATTAAGTGCAGAAACAAGGGATCAATATGGAATGAGTCACTTCAGGTATAAACAATATTACAAAGGTTATCCGGTCTATGGAGCAGATTATATCCTTCATGGGAAGAAAGATAAAATTGACCATGCACAAGGGCTTATAATTCCAGAAATTGATTTCAATCCGTTGGTAGCAATTTCTAGTATTGAAGCAACAAAAATAGCCCATGGCAAGATGTCAAATGGAGCGTTGGCTAATTTGCATAATGATGGACATAAATCTGAGAATTCAATAAATCAACTTGTCGTGATCAATTCTCTTTATCCGTTTGCAGGTGGTGATATGAAATTGGCTTATCTGGTTGAACTTCATTCTTACGAGCCATTGGAATTTAAGAAGTTTTTCATCGACGCTCATACAGGTGAAGTAATCCATGAATTCAATACATTAATGACTTGTTTTGGAGAAAAGGGTACCATGGAAACATTGTATCACGGCTCAAGAGAAGTACTTACCGAAAAAGAAGGAGATAACTTTGTAACCAAGGACCTATCTAGAGGGAAAGGGATTATAGTTAAAAGTGTAAATGGTAAAGTATATTCAGATTCTGATAACATTTGGGAAGCAGGGTCTGTAGAGCAAAAGAATGGTGCTTTCGATTTATTCTGGGGCGCTCAAAGCACTTATGACTTTTATAAAAGTAAGTTGTCCCGAGCCAGCGTAGATGGAAATGATATGCAGATCAATGCAATCTTGTTGGATTCAGGAGCCTATAACAATGCTTTTTGGGATGGAACCATTAGAACAATAAATTTTGGATTAGGGGATAACAAAACCTTTAAAACTTTTACCGCACTAGATGTTGTGGGTCATGAATTAACGCATGGCGTTACCCAATTTTCCGCAGGTTTAGAGTACCTCTATGAGTCAGGTGCAATGAATGAAGCCTTTAGCGATATTTTTGGTAAATCCGTTGAGTATTATTATGATCAACAAAGTTTTAATTGGCTAATAGGGGGTAAAGTCACCGTAAATCCTAATTCTGCATTGAGAAGTATGGAAGATCCAAACCGTTTTAGCAACCCAAAATTGTATAAAGGGCGTTTTTGGGTTACGGGTTCTTCAGATAACGGCGGCGTACATTCTAATAGCGGAGTATTAAATTATTGGTTTTACCTATTGAGTAATGGAGGAACAGGTAAGAATGAATTAAATAAAGATTTTGCTGTAGAGAAAATGGGTTTTGATACCTCTATTATTGTCGCATATAACCTGTTAACCAATTATTTAACTCCTACGTCTACCTACCTTGAAGCAAAAGAGGCATGTATGAAAATGGTAGCGTCATGGTGGGGTATTTGTTCGCCGGCGTATAATAATGTGGCAGAAGCCTGGAAAGCAGTAGGACTGGGTAACAGTCCGCTTGATAATGACCTTCAGATATTTAATGACCGGAATGGGTTATTGGCCTGCAAGGACGGACTCTTTACGCTGGAGTCACGGATTGTTAACAACAGCTGTACACAAAAAATTCTTGCCGGGGAAGAACTGGAACTGAGTTATAAGTTGGAAAATTTACCTGAGGTAAAAGAAATTTTAAAACTAAATCAGGATTTAAATCCGGGAGACCACATTGTATATACTTTTTCACAGAATCCGGTCATCACCAAACCAGGAAACTCAAGAATAGCCGTTTCTATCAACCTCCTTAATGACAGTGACACAAGCAACAACAAATACAATATCTTGGTTTCACGAAGTCCAAATAATTCGGATCATGACTTCTCCATCAACCGTCTCAGCCTTATTGGTTCAGCTTGTCCAACAGGTGACCTTCGCTATACCGGATCACTCATTGCAAATTACACCGGTTGTTCAGTGGTGCCTGCCTTTAGTGACTTTATGCTTGAATTGAAGTTTGGTGATAGTTTGGTCGCTTATAATTTTAAAAACCGAACTTCAGTTTACCCAAATGGCACTCTACGGGATCAGGGATTGGTTATTCCTAGAAATTTTCTTGGAATTAAAAAAGTTGAAGCAAGATTGATTTGGCAAAAAGACACCGTATTAACTAATAATAAGACCAACTTTCAAATAGTATTTATTGATTATACAGGTAAAGGCGAGGTTGAAAGTTTCTCTAATGGCAAGTATGATTCAACGCGAGTGCAGATTTTTTCAGATTCCTTTTCAAGAGTGGGCATAAATACCCAAACTGTATTAAATTCATCGGCCTTTGTAACCACCGGATCAGATGTATTCAATTCAGTAGGTAATTTTATCCCGGTAAGTGCAACTGATCCAAATACTTTTATTCGAGTGAACCCAAAGTTTACATCAACTCTCTATTTATGTGCAGATATTGGCGCCCTTGTCAAACCAATTCTCAGGTTTAAACTAATTCAGAAATTAGGTACAGTTAATTATGATTCAATGGGTCTTAATCCAAAATTAGCAGCATTTACAAGAGTAAGTTTCAAGGACAGATCTGGTGGACCACTTGGAGTAGTGTTTTATCAATTAGCCGAGAAGGTGCAAAATGTAAATCAAATACAGGTGGAAATACCAATTGGTACGCATCAAATTGAGATAACCAATCTTTGCTTAAATGGGGCTATTGATCCGGTTAGTGGAGAAATATCATTAGAGAATGATATTGTGGTCCTAGATGATGTAGTGATTGATGAGTTAATAACCTCAGTTGAAGATCCACAGGTAGCAGACCTTTTATTAGTCCCCAACCCGACCAACGGTGCTATGGTACTTTTCAATCAGTCCCTTGATGATTCAGAAATTGTTCAATATCAGATTTTGGATCCTTTGGGTAGAATGGTCGTGAGCTCATTCATTCGGAATTCAAGGAGAGAGGAAATCCACTTACCAGTTAATTTAGCCTCAGGCCAATATCTATTAAAATATTTCCTTAGTAACGGGAAGCAAGGTTTAAAGAAATTTACCAAAATTTAAATGCGGGTATTTTGCTAAACATTTAGAGGGTAATCGAATATACATTAAATATTTATTTAACCTGTAATTAGCTGATAAATAAAGACTATATATATTAAACCCCCCTTCTGATTTGTAAAATTGGTATTATTTTTGTGTTACCAGAACCGATACCATTTGATAAAATCAGATTATGAATCGTATTGGTCTTTTACTAGTTGTGTTGATCCAGTCCTTGTTGTTTTTAAATACACGTCCCATTAGTGTTCAAGAGCGGTATATGGATCAATATAAGGACATGGCAATGAGTGAGATGAAGAGAAGTGGAATTCCGGCCTCTATAAAAATGGCACAAGGAATTATGGAATCCCAATCTGGTAGAAGTGAATTGGCAAAAAATGCCAACAATCATTTTGGAATAAAATGCAAAGCCAATTGGGATGGGGAGACTTATTTACATGTAGATGATGATCGTGATTCACTTGGAAATTTAACTCATTCTTGTTTCAGAATGTATCCATCTCCGGAAGATTCTTACAAAGACCATACTGAATTTCTTACCAAAAGATCCAGATATAAATGTCTTTTCAGCCTATCAAAAAGTGATTACTATTCTTGGGCATATGGTTTGAAAAAGTGTGGATATGCAACAGATCCATCATATCCCGTCAAACTTATACAAACTATAGAAAAATATGATTTGTATATGCTGGACAAAGAAGTCATTCAAGCTGAAGGCCAAGAATATATACCCATTGAAGAAAAGTTAACTGTTCAAGAGCCTGTAAAACCGACCATGAAAGAAATCCAAACTAAAAAGTCAGCAAGCAAAAATGGCAAGTTGAAAAGAAAAAAGATATATAGGTAAAAACTAAATATGAGAAATATGTGTTTATCTTTGCGAAGCCAAGGTTGTCGGGGTCGAAGTAAACCAATCTCAAACCTAGACGAATGTTAATAGAGTGAACTAACCTACTCGCTCATTTCTTCTGACAGCTTTGGCCTTTTTCTTAACACATTCTGCCTCATTTCAACATATCCCTTTCTTAAAGCCACAATGTCTTTAGCCTTTACAATGGCATGAAACATTGATTTGAAATCAGCCTCGTTTCGGCCAGCAATATCAAAAGCAGTTCCATGGTCTGGAGAGGTTCTTACAAAGGGCAGTCCAGCCGTAAAATTTACGCCCTCATGGAAAGAAAGAGTTTTAAATGGTATCAATCCCTGATCATGATACATTGCAAGTATGCCATCAAATTTTGCAAAATGCCCGGACCCAAAAAATCCATCTGCAGAATATGGACCGGCCACAAAAACACCACTCTTCTTAGCTTCAATAATTGCAGGTCTGATTATTTCCTCCTCTTCAGAACCCAACATACCTTCTTCACCGGCATGTGGATTAAGTCCCAAAACTGCAATATGTGGTTTTTCAATACCAAAATCCTTAATCAGCGATTGCTCCATTATTTGGATTTTACGACTAATTAATTCCTTTGTGATCTGTGAGGTGACCTGGCTTAATGGAAGATGATCTGTAACAAGGCCTACTTTAAGCTTTTCACTGACCATCATCATTAATACCTCCTTTGAGTTGGTTTTATCTTTTAAATAATCTGTATGTCCTGTAAAAGGAAACCCAGCTAATTTCATTGAATATTTATGAATAGGGCCGGTTACCAATGCATCAAGAGTTCCGTTTTTCAAATCCTCCAGGGCATTATCTAAAGCCATCATTGCAAATTTACCTCCTTCCACTGAAGGTTTTCCTAAGTTAATGGTAACGTTATCGGTCCAACTATTAACTACATTAATTCTTCCGGATTTCGGTTTTTCTCCAGGATTAATCACATTAAGGGAAAGGTTTTCCAGATTGACAATATTTTTATGATAAGAGGCAATTTTAATATTTCCGTAAATTACGGGCGTTATATATTGAAAAATGCTTTCCTGAGAAAGTGATTTTAAGATAACCTCCAGACTAACACTATTTATGTCACCACTTGTAATACCTATTTTTATTTTTTCCATTGGGCAATTTTTAATCAAGAAAGCAAATATACACTCCATTTACTTAAATCGAGGCATCAAAGAAGGGTCGAAGGTTGATCTTGAGCATGAATTAGAATCAGGTTGAATAATTCACAAGTAAAGTAAAAGAACAATATTTGGCAATATTATAGCCATATTGGTTCCAACAATACCGCATTCTAAAAGGAGTCAATGTCCAATTTTTATTAAGTCTGTCACCTAGACTAATTCAAAATTTTATTCAAAATTAATTTGATGTTTATTTATCATCATAGTAAAGTAAAATCTTTTTTAAGTAGGCAGAAGAATTTTTAATAATGCAATTGTTTTAAATCTATAAAATTGAAACAATGCAATTAGAGGCAATTATTAACACTAAGAATAAAAATAAGTTTGGCCTAAACTAAACGGGAATATCGTTTTAAATCCATTAGTTAACTTGTTGGCCTGGAGGCAGCAGAGTGTCTCCTTTTGGTCGATTCGGTTTATTAAATTTAGGAAATGAAATTTCAGGTTTGATGGGTCTGAAAGTATCGTAGGGAACAGAAATACTGTCAAATTTTGATTTTTTTGATTCCATTTTCAAAATCGAATCAACTTTTGATTGACTAATACTCATCAAATTTCTTCTACATACATCTAACTTTTCTTTGAAATATTTTTCTTTTCTTTCATTTAATTTTGATTGAACCAAAGAATCGAGTTTATTGCCATCTGGATTTTGGCAGGAGAAATTTAATAAAATTAGAATTGTTAATAATAAGTACTTCATAGTTTTCTCAATAACTTTATTTCAACCCGACGTACTTCAATAATACTGTCCACTAAAAAAGACAGTTCCTTTTCCTCTAAAATTTTACACAAAGAATCAGCTTCTTGATTATAAGCCAAATTTTGGGCATTAAAAATACTATCGGCCAAATGAAAGGAACGATTTTCTAATTCAGAATTTACATCTGAACAAGCACATAAATAAAATAAGATTATAAAAAAACTAAAGTACTTCACGTTCTGGTTTTCTTTTTTTAAGTTCAAAATTTTGCCCCAAATAAACTCTTCGCACATTTTCATCTGCGGCCAATTCTTCGGCGGTACCGCTTTTTAAAATTCTACCTTCAAAAATAAGATATGCTCGATCTGTTATAGACAAAGTTTCCTGAACATTATGATCTGTAATCAGGATACCAATATTTTTTCCCTTCAGAGTGGCGACGATGCTTTGTATATCTTCTACGGCAATTGGATCAATTCCTGCAAATGGTTCATCCAGAAGGATAAAACTTGGATCTGAAGCAAGAGCTCTGGCAATTTCTGTTCTACGTCTTTCACCACCTGAAAGGGAATCCCCGGGATTTTTTCTAACTTTCGATAATTGAAATTCATCAATGAGACTCTCCAATTTTGAACGTTGCTCTTCTTTAGATAGATTACCCATCTCAAGTATCGCTTTTATATTGTTTTCTACACTTAATTTTCTAAATACAGATGGTTCCTGAGGCAGATAACCAAGACCTTTTCTAGCTCTTATATACATTGCTTCCTTGGTAACATCCATATCATCCAGGAACACTTTTCCAACATCAGGTGTGATGAATCCAACAATCATATAAAATGTGGTGGTTTTTCCTGCACCATTTGGACCAAGCAAGCCAACAATTTCTCCCTGTTGGACATTAATGTTTACACCATTGACAACGGTCCGGTTACCATATTTCTTGATTAAGTTTTCAGTTCGTAAAATCATTATTTAATATTAAATGTAACTTCAATTTCCCAGTCAGGTCTGAGCTCTTCCAATGGCCAGTTCCAGATTTTTTCCGGGTACGTTTTATTGATGTAATTTACCGGATCCCACTCCTGGTTATTATTGGAGTCCAGTATCAACCTGGCATTATACTTTCCTGGGTCAACAGATTTGAAATTTATAATTTCATTTTCATTCCCAGCTACAAAGATACGTTCAGCAAGAACTTTTTCTTTATCCAAAATCTGGAAAATGTATTGTGAGCTTTTAGTCAAATTTTCTAATGTAACTTTTATTTTGGACAAACTACTTTCACTAATTAGATTTAATTTTATTGTATCGGCTGAATTATATAACCCATTTATGCTCCTTGTAAGAAATGAATCCAGTACAACTGTATTCTCAGTCAAGTTGTGGAAATTGAAATTTATTTCAACAATTCGTGGATCATCCTTATTTGAGGTCATTGTATAGTTAGATGGAGGTAGTGTTTTAATTTTTGAAGAGTCAATATAAATTATGGCCTCCTTACTTAAGAGTCTTAAAGGCTGACCTGGTTTTATGAAGCGGGATGTTGGAATAAGTATTTCCTTTTGCAGTTTTGTTTGGTTTTGCAAACTAGATTTAAGAATTGCAGTATCAAATTTGTTTTCATATTGAAGGATTGCAATTGAACTGGTATCAGATTCATACCAGAATACCAGACTGTCTTTTGCATTCCATATAAATTTATTTGATACGTTTTTTATATTTAACTTAAGATCACCGGAACTTCGGTTAAAAATATATACGCCTTTCCCTTGGCTCGTTCTAAAATCTTTAATAGTCAGGGGTAATTTTTCTTGAGAGATCCAGAGTAAGATATTATTATTTGAAGTATCACTTAGTTGCAAATTCTCATTCAAGAAGCCAATAGACTCAGCAGTTTGGTCATAAATATAATTTTGATTCTTGTCCAGGAGTGTGAAGATCTTATAAGTTCCATGTCGAATATGATCTAAAGTAAAATTTCCATCTTTATCTGTCCAACTGAAGTAATCCGGTTTAAGTTTACTTACTGCAGAATCATTTAAATTGCTATGAAGTAAAACCAAGGCTTTATCCTGGCCCTTTGAAGTTCTAGGGTCGCGTACGCTACCTTTAATTTGGAGAGAATCTATAACATTTCCTGTGGAAAATACATATTTAATATTCGTTGCAGGATTTTGGGCAGTTAGGTCTTTAATTGCTTCCCCAAGGTTTATCGAGTAGGTAGTTGAATCTTTCAACACTTCATTTTCATTTAGCTCTATTACTAAAGATTTTTTATTTAACTTGTATTTTAGAGGAAATGTCGTTGGAGGTGAGATAATGATATTTTGAGTTGGGTTGTTTAGAGTGATCCACTCGTCAAATGTTATGATTATTTTTTTACTATTGAAATTTTTGCTATAATTCGGTGTTGACTTTTCAATTAAAATTTTCGGAGGAATTTTATCATCCGGTCCACCGGAAATATTTTTGATATTTGCACAAGAGCCCCCAAAAAGTACGGAGACATACAGTATATAATAAAGTTTTCTGGATATTGAAAACATGAAGATCTTCTTTAATTAAATTAGCGAATTACCGGTCATTTTTTCCGGAACAGGGAGTTCCATTAGATTTAACAAAGTAGGGGCAATATCAGCCAATTTTCCATTTTTTAATTTTAAAGTTTTATTATTACTAATTAATATGCAAGGTACAGGATTCATGGTGTGGGCGGTGTTTGGACTCCCATCTGTATTAATCATAAACTCAGCATTTCCGTGATCGGCCAGTATGATAATTTCATAATTATTTAATTGAGCAAAAGGTATAATTTTTTCAAGGCAACTGTCAACTGATTCAATTGCCTTGACAACCGCATTATAAACCCCTGTATGTCCTACCATATCAGCGTTGGCAAAATTAATACAAATAAAATCAGGATGATTATTTTGAATGTCTTCCAATAAGGATTGGGTTAAGGTAGATGCTGACATCTCAGGTTGAAGATCATAGGTAGCTACTTTGGGTGAAGGGATCAGGATCCTCCTCTCACCCACAAATTTGCTTTCTTTACCACCATTAAAAAAGAAGCTGACATGCGGATATTTTTCAGTTTCTGCAATCCGCAATTGCGTTAATCCATATCTTGAAAGTGTTTCACCCAATGTCTCTAAAATATCTTGTTTTCCAAAGAGAACTCTAATATTTTTATATTCTTCTTTGTAGTTAGTCATGGTGACATAATGCAAAGAATGCGCAGACATATCAAATTCAGGAAAATCATTTTGTGTCAAAGCTTCTGTTAATTGCCGCAATCTGTCTGTCCTGAAGTTAAAACACAATACTGCGTCTTCGTTATTTATTTTCACAGGATTTATTGAGCAATATGCATCGAGAAATTCATCTGTAGTACCCGTTTCGTAACTGGCAATGATGGCTTTGCAAAAATCATTGGTCTTTTTCCCAATTCCATGAATATATAGATCATATGCTTTTTTCGTTCTTTCCCAACGTTTGTCTCGGTCCATAGCAAAATACCTTCCAATGATGCTTACAATTCTTGACCTTTTTCCTTGTAAATAGTTTGTGGTTTTTTCGATAAAGTGAATTCCGGAATGAGGATCAGTATCCCTTCCATCAAGAATCGCATGAATTGAAATTGTCTTAACCTTTGTGGCCTCCAGCAAATCTATTAATCCAAACAGATGATTTATATGACTATGGACTCCACCATCAGAGACCAATCCAATAATATGTAAAGGTTTGTCATGTTTTTCACAATAGGAAATTAAATCCAAGAATTCAGAATTAGTCGACATTTCTCCTGATTTGAAGGCCTTGTCAATCAAACCTAAATCCTGATATACAACTCTTCCTGCTCCCAAATTTAAGTGCCCAACTTCAGAATTTCCAAATTGGCCATCCGGAAGACCAACTTCCGGTCCATAGGTGACAAGACTACTGTTGGGATACTTATCAATCAGCAAATCATAGTATGGGGTACGAGCTGCGTGGATTGCATCTGCCAAGTCATTTTGGCCAATTCCCCATCCATCAAGAATCATGAGCATTGCTTTTTTCATATTTTTCAAAACAGCATTTTAAAAGTTAAAGTTGCATGTTATTTATAGAAATAGCCATAAATTTAACCAAGAAGTGGAACCATCAGTTCTTCAGGTATGTTTTCAATGTAAATCTCTCAATATGAAATACTTAATTTCTGTCATTTTGTTGGTATGTGTGATGAGTGTCCATGCTCAGACAAAGCATCCTGCATTCGATGCTTTAGGGCGTGGTGATTTGGTGGCTCTGGGAGCCCAGTTGGACGAGCGGGTTGAATTTTGTATGAATGGAAAAATATCCTATCTCGACAAGACAGATGTAGTAAAGGCCTTAAAGTCATTTTTAGATGCAAATCCCCCAAAATCATGTACTCCACTCCATAAAGGAGTTTCCAAAGGAAATGAGTCAAATTATTTAATTGCACAATTCTCAAGTACCAACGGACGAAATTTCAGGGTCTTTTTATATGCTGAAGAAAACACAAACGGCAGATACATACAAGAATTAAAGATTGATGCGCAATAGCCTTAGGTCAGGTTTCCCTTTGATTCCAACATAAGCGCTTCCTCCTGGGTAAGTATTTGAATTGATCCATCACCCAGGTTAAAACGATCTCCGGTTGCTAAAATATGAGTCGTTAAATTAGCAATGGAAAGGGGGGTGTCGTTTTTCAGGATATTGAATTTATTGTGAGTAAGTTTTTTTGCATCAAAAAGGATAACCATTCCGGAGCCAATTACCCGGCACTCATTTGATTTTTTTATAATAATGGCGGTATCTTCAGCCAAACCTATACCAAGCAAATTTGGGAACTGGGCCATGGCTTCAGCTAATCTTCCAAATCGACCCCGCTGGATAAAATGTGAATCAATCACCGCATGAGTGACAAATCCCATTCCAGTTTTCATTTTTAGATTTCCTTTTCTCAAAGCATCGGGGCTGGATCCCCCAGATATCATCTCATGGCTCATGCACATTGCTCCGGCACTTGTTCCCGCCAAAACAAAATTACTTTCATATAATTTTCTAAAAAGCAGTTCATGCATTTTAGTTTGTCCTATTTGCTTTACGATTTCACTTTGGTCGCCTCCGGAAAACATGAGGCAATCAGCATTTTCGATTAGCTTCAGATTATTACTTGTTTGGGCTTCATCTCTCGATCTGATGTCCATTATGTGAATTGATTCACACCCGAGGGTTCCAAAAGCCTGTAAATAGTTATCTCCTACCTCAATTGGAATCCTTGAGGCCGTTGTAATCACCACTATCTGAGCCTTATTCCCACCACTTTCTTTAACCACATTTGCCAAAATGCCCTGTTGAATAAAGTCATGGGTGTACATCTCATTAGGTCCACTTCCCTTGTCTTCATTTCCTCCGATTGGGATAAGTGTACCTTTAAATTCTAATTTCTCCATAATTAAGCGATGCAAAACTAAATATACTCTTTTGAATACAAACTTATTTCTTAATATTGGCCAATATAAAAACAGAATGAAAATATGCGAATAAGAGAAATAAACGTCATGAAAGGACCCAATTATTGGAGTATCCGAAGGCATAAACTGATTGTAATGGTTTTGGATCTTGAAGATTTGGAACAAAAACCTACCAATCATATTCCAGGATTTCTTGATCGTTTAAAGGATTTGCTCCCAGGTTTATACGGTCACCGTTGTTCTGTGGGTAACGAGGGCGGGTTCTATCAACGAATTGAGGAAGGTACCTGGATGGGTCATGTTGTGGAGCACATTGCTTTGGAAATTCAAACAATGGCAGGTATGGATGTTGGTTTTGGGCGTACCAGAACATACGGGGAAGAAGGTGTTTATCATGTTGTATTTGACTATCTGGAGGAAAAAGTTGGCGTTTACGCAGCCAAGGCATCTGTAAGGATTGCCGAAGCTTTGGTTGAAGGGAATTCCTACGATCTGTCTCCAGATCTTCAGGAAATGAGGGAATTAAGGGAAAGCAATCGCCTTGGCCCGAGTACAGGATCGATTATTGAAGAGGCTCAAGCCAGAGGAATTCCGTGGATAAGATTGAATAAATATAGCCTCTGTCAATTAGGTTATGGAAGGAATCAACGGAGGATTCAGGCTACTGTTACAAATAAGACCTCTAACATAGGTGTCGAGATTGCAAAAGACAAAGAGGAGACTAAATACCTGTTAAATCAAGCCGAAATACCAGTCCCCAAAGGTGAAATAGTCCGGACTGAGGCCGGGCTTAAGGATGCTATAAATTATCTTAAATATCCATTGGTCATAAAGCCAATTAATGGAAATCATGGTAGAGGTATCACTACCAATATACAGAGTTGGGATCAGGCAGTGAATGCTTTGCACAACGCGAAGAGGGTCTCCACTTCAGTTATCGTCGAACAATTTATTACCGGTGAAGATTACCGTATTTTGGTCATAAATCACAAGATGGTAGCTGCCGCTAAAAGATTGCCTGCAAGGATAATAGGCGACGGGAAACATACAGTTCAACAATTAATTGACCTGGTAAATGCTGATCCCAGAAGAGGATATGGACATGAAAAAGTGTTGACAAGTATTTCGATTGATGAAATTACCTTGAAGTTACTGGAACTGAAAGGATATACACTGGACACCATAATTTCAAAAGGAGAAATTTTAGTTGTAAAAGATACTGCAAACCTTTCTACTGGTGGAACCTCTGTGGATGTAACAGATATTGTCCACCCGTCTATAGTATTTATGGCAGAAAGGATTTCCAGAGTAGTAGATCTGGATATTTGTGGAATTGATTTTATGACAAATGATATCAGTTCCCCAGTTTATGAAACACGAGGTGCAGTGCTTGAAGTAAATGCCGGGCCAGGATTCCGAATGCATCTAGCACCTGCTGAGGGGTTACCAAGAAATGTTGCCGCACCGGTTATTGACATGTTATATCCGCCGGGTTCACCTTCAAGAATTCCAATTGTTGCAGTAACAGGAACCAATGGGAAGACTACTACCACCAGGCTGATGGCACACATGGTGAAAATGAAGGGATATACGGTAGGTTATACCACTACGGATGGAATATATGTTCAAAACCATATGATGATGAGTGGAGACTGCTCCGGACCTGGCAGTGCGGAATTTGTATTAAGGGATCCAACGGTAAATTTTGCTGTTTTCGAAACTGCAAGAGGAGGTATCCTTAGAGCAGGTTTAGGGTTTAAAAATTGTGATACTTGTATTGTCACCAATATTGCACCAGACCATCTTGGACTAAAAGGAATTCATACTTTGGAACAATTAGCCAAGGTAAAGGCTGTGGTTGTGGAGTCTGTTAAACCAGACGGATATGCCATTCTCAATGCAGATGACGACCTGGTTTATGCTATGAGAGAAAAAGCAAATTGTAAAATCGCCTTGTTTTCTATGGACGAAAACAACAGAAAGATTAAAAAACACATGAGAGAGGGTGGATTATGTGCCATCTATGAGAACGGATTTATCACTATATGCAAAGGGGAATGGAAACTCAGGGTAACCAAAGCGGTAAACGTTCCTTTAACATTTGGTGGAAAAGCAAGTTTTATGATCCAGAATGTACTACCAGCTACTTTGGCAGGTTATATACATGGTTTCGAACTCGGTGACCTCAGTTCAAGTTTAGAAAGTTTTATTCCTTCACCTGCGCAAACTCCAGGTAGACTTAATTTATTTAATTTTAAGAATTTTGATGTTATTCTTGACTATGCTCATAATGCAGCTGGACTTAATGCCCTCAAAAAGCTAGTTGAGAAAATGGATGGAAGCCCAAAAGTTGGAATTATTGCCGGTATAGGTGACCGTCGCAAGGAAGACAATGAAGCAATTGGATCTGTAGCAGCTTCTATTTTTGATGAACTGATTATCAGACAGGATAAACATCTGAGAGGAAGATCAGAGCAGGAAATTGTTGAAATGATGGTAAGGGGTATTAAACAATATGATCCTGAGAAAAAAATCACCATTATCTCAAATGAAAAAGAGGCAATTTCATACGCCATTGAGAATGCAAAACAAGGATCATTAATCGTTATTTGCAGTGATTCCGTCACAGACTCTCTCCTACAAGTTCAAAAATACAAAGAAGAAGAAGCCAGTAAATACTATGAATTTAACAAAAATGATATTCCAAATAGAAGCTAAAGTATTATAATAATGTCAAATTACGTATTATTTTATTATTTAATATAAAATTTTTCTATTTTTACAATTCATCAGTGGAATCTTCAACCTATAAAAAAAATTTATATATATAAAATATTTTTTTAAGGAAAATCAATTTTGGTTAACAAAATCACGTCGAAATCTATAATTTTGCACACGTTAAACTGAACTGACCAAGCAATTCTGAATTATCAACCTATTTTCAATTATGAAATCAAATTTTATAAAATTAGGCGCATTACTTCTCTTCGTAGTACTCATGATGCCTTCTTGTCGAAAAAGCGAGACCCAGACCGAATTTAATAATGCTGCAAGTTTTGACTATAAAGTTGTCCATTCGTGGAATGAATTATTTTTAAATATAGATAAGGATGCCTTAGGTTTCAGACCAGGACCTGGTCCAAGGGCTTTAGCTTACATGTCAATAGCCGCCTATGAGGTATGCGTACCTGGGATGCCAAAGTACAATTCATTAAAAAATCTGCCTAACTTTCAGGGAGCAAAAATTCCTGAACTCACCGGATCTAAAGATTTACATTACCCTTCAGCGGTTAATGCAGCTTATGCCTTCTTGATGAGTAAAATGTTTGAAAAGGTAAGTTTTTTCCAATCCGGTACCGGAAGCCATATTGCAAATAATGCTGAAGCTCAGCAAATGATTGAGAATTTAAGACTAAGTCTTGAAAATGAATACAAGAGCCAAATAAATAACACTAAGTACATTAATTCAAAGGCTTGGGGCGAGGATGTTGCCAGAGCAATTTGGGAATGGTCTACAACAGATAAAATTGGTCATGAGGCTTATCTTAATCCACTAAGCAACGATCCAACTAAGACACCATATCACAATTGGAAGGAAAAAAGTTTGGATGCATCCGGAAATAGAATCCCAGGGAAATGGGCGCCGACAAATGACAACCCGGATGGGGGGATGTTTCCTTTTTGGGGGCAGGTTCGCACCTTTGCTACCAATAATTCTCAAAAAATTTCGAGACCTCCATTGCCTTATAGTGAAGCTAAAAGTTCTCAATGGTATGCAAATAACTTAGAAGTTTATGCAGCCACCACACCCAAAGCCAGTTATGAAGACGAGTGGGTTGCAGAATTCTGGTCTGACGATCTCTTTGGTCTAACTTTTGCGCCTCCTCCAAGAATGGTCGCTGTTATGGATCAGGTTTTTGTGAAGCAAAATTCAACTTTGGAAGAAGCCGTATATGCCAATGCATTGATGGGTATTACTTTGAATGACTGTGCAGTGGTTTGTTGGAATTCAAAGTGGTATTATAATACCGAAAGACCAGAGCATTTTATAAAAGATCAAATTGATCCTTCCTGGGAATCTCAACTGGATCACCCTTATACCGGACAGAAAGGGGTAACACCTGCTTTTCCTGCCTATCCATCAGGTCATTCGACATTTGGAGGTGGGGGAGCATTTGCCTTGGCCGCAGTTTGGGGAGATCATTATACCTTAACTGATAGATGTCACGAAAATCGCACTGAGTTCATTGGATCTCCAAGAACTTTCTATAACTTTAGTGATTTGGGGCTTGAAGATGCATTGTCGAGAATACCTTTAGGTGTTCACATTCGAATTGATTGTGTGGAAGGTGTTAGATTAGGCAGAGAGGTTGGAGCTCGTGTTTCTGCACTTCCATGGAGAAAGTAATGAACAATTTATTATAAACTTATAAATTAAAAGACCAGCTATTTTAGCTGGTTTTTTTTTTAAATTTTGCCTATGAAACTGTATACATTGCTTCTTTTTGCAGTATTTTTTATTGCTTGTACGGATAAAAACAAGCGGATTTTCCATGAAGAAAAATATGAGAATGGACAAATAAAAAGAACCTATTATAAAGTTAATGGGTCGTTCCAGGATACGATGTTCGATTATTACAATACCGGAGAATTAAAAAAAATAAGGCTATTTAAAGATGGGAAACAGCATGGAAGAGCTTTGAACTTTTATAAAACGGGCGAGCTTGAGGAGGTACAGTATTTTGTTGATGGTTTACAGGAGGGTGGAGACACCTTGTTCTATAAAAACGGTAACAAGAAATTTACCGCCCAATTTGTAAAAAACCTTAAGACTGGTCCTTTTCAAAGGTGGTCAGAGCATAAAGACAGTATGGAACTTGAAACAATGTTTAGAAACGATACCTTACTGTTATACAAAACGGCCACGGAGAAATAAAATGATTCTCTGGTAATTTGTTTTTAGAATATCTACAAAACCCATGTATCAAATGGGAAACAGGTTTTTGATACTTGAGGAAGATTAATTCTATAGAGAAATAACTTACTTAAGTGTTTGCTTAACTTCAGTGATTTCGTAGGCTTCCACAATGTCCCCAACTTTGATGTCATTGAAATTCTTGATGGCTATACCGCATTCCATATTTTCTTTGACTTCCTTAACATCATCTTTAAAACGCTTGAGCGATTGCAGTTCGGCCATTCCCCCTTCTTTGTTTGGGTAAATAACTATTCCATTCCTTATCACCCTGATTGGATTATTCCTGGCTATTTTACCATCTATCACGATTCCACCGGCAACGGTTCCAACTTTAGTGATTTTAAATACATCCCGGACTTCTACCTGACCGACAATTTTTTCTTCTTTGGTTGGCTCAAGCATACCTTCCATTGCAGCTTTAATTTCTTCAATGGCTTCATAGATTATAGAATAGGTTTTTATTTCCACCCCTTCTTTTTCTGCCAAAGTCCTTGCTGCCGGAGAAGGTCTAACCTGGAATCCTATAACAATAGCATCTGAAGCAGATGCTAATAATATGTCGGATTCAATAATTTGACCTACCGCTTTATGAAGTACCGATACTTTTATACTTTCAACTGAAAGTTTGATCAAACTGTCGGAAAGCGCTTCAACAGATCCATCCACGTCTCCTTTAATAATCAGGCGCAATTCTTTAAAATTACCCAAAGCCAAACGTCTCCCAATTTCATCCAAAGATATCCTCTTGGAGGCTCTATTGGCTTGCTCTCTGCTAATTTGCGCTCTTTTGGTTGCAATAAGTCTGGCTTCAGACTCATCTTCCATAACCTTGAATTTTTCTCCTGCAGTTGGAGCTCCGGTTAAACCCAATACCATGACCGGGGAAGAAGGTCCGGCTGATTTAAGTTTTTGTCCACGTTCATTGAACATGGCCTTAATTTTACCAGCGTTTTCTCCAGCAATGACTACATCACCCACTTCCAGCGTTCCATTTTGAACAAGTAATTTTGCCACATAACCGCGACCCTTGTCCAAAGATGCTTCCACCACTGTTCCAGAAGCTAATCTATCCGGATTTGCCTTTAGGTCAAGGACTTCTGCTTCCAGAATTATTTTTTCCAATAAAGATTCAATCCCAAGTCCAGTTTTTGCTGAAATTTCTTGAGAAGAATATTTTCCTCCCCAGGAATCCACAAGGAAATTCATTTGGGACAGTTCATTTTTTATTCGTTCAGGATCAGCCCCTGGTTTGTCTATTTTGTTTATTGCGAACACTATAGGCACGTTTGCTGCCTGAGCATGGGCAATAGCTTCCTTAGTTTGCGGCATAATTCTATCATCTGCAGCCACAATAATAACAGCGACATCAGTGATTTTTGCCCCTCTAGCCCTCATAGCGGTGAACGCTTCGTGTCCGGGAGTATCGAGGAAGGTAATTTTCTTCTGATCCGGCCCAACCTTTACTTCATAAGCACCAATATGTTGGGTAATTCCGCCAGCCTCACCAGAAACTACATTTGTTTTTCTGATGTAGTCTAAGAGAGACGTCTTTCCATGATCGACATGTCCCATCACAGTTACAATAGGTGCTCTTGGAATCAGATCCTCAGGTGCGTCTTCATCATCGGATTCTATTTCCGTAGTTTCTTCAGCAGAAATAAATTCAATTTTTTTATCGAATTCCTCCGCGAGAATTTCGATAACTTCTGCATCCAATCGTTGATTAATAGACACGATAATACCCATATTCATGCATGTCATGATGACATCAGTAACAGGTATATCCATCAAACTGGCTATCTCAGACACTGTTACAAATTCGGTGAGATGTATGACGTCAGTATGGGCATTTGATTCTGCCAATTCTGCTTTTTCACGCATTTCATCCCTTTTGTCTCTTCTGATTTTCTGCCTTTTATTTTTTCCACTAAAATTAAGGCGAGCCATTGTGGCCTTGATTTTATCTTCCACCTCTTTTTTAGAGACCTCCTTAACTTCCGGAGCATCCTGAGTATTTCGACCTCTATTGGTTTGCGTATTTCTATTTTCTGAACCAAAGTCAGTTGGACTGACTTTTTTGCGTTTCCGCTTTCTTTTTTTGGCATCTTCCTCGCTTTCTTTTTTAGCAGATTCAGATGGTTTGACAGAAGTATCTGTAGTTTTTTTCGGCTCTTCTTTCTTTTTTGAAGGTTCTTTAAATTTGTTGGTATCAATTTTACCAAGGATTTTCAAACCTTTCAAAGTAGGCGTTTCTACTCTGGTAATTTCGTTCTCTCCTTCAATTGGAGGAATTACCTCCGGCTCCGGCTGAGGTATTTCAACTTCTTTTACCTCCGGTTCAGGTTTTTCGAGTTCAATTTTTCCAATAACCTTTAGCTTAGGCATATCAGCCTCATCCAATTTAGCTTTGAAGATTTCTTCAGATTCTTTTTCACTTTTTATTTTAGGAGCAGGAGGGGCAGGAGGAGGTGCTGATGGGGTGCCAAACAAATTTATTTCTGGTTTAGGTAATACCTTTTCCTTAACCGGGGCCACCACAGTTTTTTGTAATTGCGCAGCTTGCTCTTTCTCAGTAATAGACCCTTGAAACTCCTTTAGGAGCTCATTATACATTTCATCTGTAACCTTGGCTGTAGGTTTGTTGTCAATGTCAAATCCTTTCAACTGAAGGTAATCGACTATTGTACTCAACCCTATGTTAAATTCAGTGGCTACTTTTATTAATATTTTGGTCATCCTTAATTTTTACCTTTATTCTTCTTTAATCTGCTGCTTTTAGCATGATAATTAATCTTCAAATTCTTTTGCCAGGATATCCAGTACTTCTTTAACGGTCTCTTCTTCCAAATCTGTCCTTCTAATTAATTCTTCCGCACTAAGATTAAGTACACTTCTGGCAGTATCACAACCTATGTTTTTCAAGGCATCAATAATCCATTCTTCAATCTCATCTTTAAATTCGTCCAAATCCACATCATCCACTTCACCTTCCACCTGATCACGGTAAACATCAATTTCATAACCGGTCAGCTTAGATGCTAGCTTTATGTTTGACCCACCTCTTCCGATTGCCAAAGACAGTTGATCGGCATTTAAATAGACACTGGCTTTTTTATTTTTTTCATCTATTTCAATACTGTTCACTTTTGCAGGAGTCAAGGATCTTTGAATATATAAATTAAGATTATTTGTAAAATTAACGATGTCTATGTTTTCATTTCTTAATTCTCTCACGATTCCATGAATCCTGGAACCTTTCATACCAACACATGCACCCACAGGATCCACTCTATCATCAAAAGATTCTACCGCAACTTTTGCCCTTTCTCCCGGAATTCGAACGATTTTTCGTATTGCAATCAATCCATCTTCAATTTCTGGCACTTCTTGTTCCATTAGTCTTTGAAGGAAGGTGGAGTCTGTCCTGCTGAGGTGAATAACAGGAAGACTGTTTTTCATTTCAACCTTTTTAATTACAGCCCTAACGATATCTCCTTTTCTGAAATGGTCACCTTTAATCATTTCAGTTCTTGGAAGAATTAATTCATTATTTGTTGCATCATCAATTATTAAAAGTTCTCTTTTAAGGACCTGATTCACTTCACCAATAACCAACTCACCTTCCCGTTCAGAATACCTTTTAAAGACATCATCTTTTTCGAGTTCCATAACCCTCGAAACTAAAGTTTGTCGTGCGGCCATGATGGCCCTCCTACCAAAATCATCCAAGTTTACTTGCTCATAGCATTCTGCACCAACCTCATAATCTTCATCAATTACAAGAGCCTCGGAAATTGCTATTTCTTTTAAATCGTCTGTTACCTCACCGTCTGGGACAATCGATCTAATCCTCCAGATTTCAAGATCCCCCTTTTGGGCATTAACGATGACGTTAAAATTATCATCTGATCCATATTTCTTTTTGATCAATGAACGGAACACATCCTCAAGGACTCTCATCATTGTTGGACGGTCTATATTTTTACCTGCTTTGAATTCAGCAAAAGTTTCAACTAATTTCATATTTTGACAATAATTTTAGCTTCTTTAATTTGTTGATAAGGTACCAGAATCTGTTTTATTTCTTTAATTTTCTTTTTATTCTCTTTCCGTATTTCTTCCCACTCAAGGGTAATTTTTTCAAGGTCTGCTTGTATTAGTTTTCCTTGAAGTTGGGATCCATCTATTTGAACCATTTTTAATTCACGGCCAATATTTTTAACATATTGCCTAGGAAATTTTAATGGCCTGCTTAATCCGGCAGAAGAAACCTCTAAAACGTAATCTTCACCAAACCACTTATTTTGGTCAAAGTGTTCTTCAAGGAAGCGACTAATTTGGCGACAGGTTTCCAATTGGATTCCACTGTCACTATCCAGGAAAACACCTACATTTTTACCTTTTTGTTCAAGAGCAACCAGAAAACAATCTTGAAAGTTTTCTTCTTTGAACTTTTCCAATAAAAGATTATGTACTTCTTCTGTATACATTTCTTGCTTACAGGCAACAAAAAAGGGAACTTTCTGTTCCCTTTCTGTAAAACCAGTGCAAATATACATATTTTTGGCCAATATTGTATGCAAAAAGAGCAGCTTTTATATAGGGCCCTCAATAAAGAATATCTCTCTGCCGCTGAGGGATTGTTCCTTTTTGAAAATGCCTCCACCCCTGAACTTATGTGGGTGGGAAACCAATTAAGACAAGAGCAGAATCCGGGTAATAAGGTCACCTGGATTATTGATCGAAATTCCAACACCACCAACGTATGTGTAGCGAACTGTAAATTCTGCAATTTTTACCGTCCACCGGGGCATAAAGAATCCTACATAACCAATATCGATGAATACAAATTCAAAATCGAGGAAATGTTTAAACTTGGTGGAGAGCAGTTGCTTTTGCAAGGAGGGCATCATCCAGATTTGGGCTTGAGTTATTATGTAGATTTATTTAAAGAGTTAAAATCTCTATATCCTAATTTAAAGTTGCATGCATTAGGGCCTCCTGAAATTGCACACATAGCTAAACTTGAAAAAACCAACCATACTGAAGTTTTATCAGCATTAATTAAAGCGGGTCTTGATTCTTTACCAGGAGCAGGTGCTGAGATATTAAATGACCGTGTTAGACGATTAGTATCTAAGGGAAAATGTGGTGCAAAGGAATGGCTTGATGTCATGAGGGCAGCTCACCAGTTGGGGCTTACCACTTCCGCTACCATGATGTTTGGTCACGTTGAAACCAATCTTGAGAGAATGGAACATTTGGTTCTATTGAGAGAGGTTCAGACAGAAAAGCCTAAGGATGCAAACGGGTTTTTAGCTTTTATTCCATGGCCTTTTCAAGATGAAGGCACCATGTTAAGAAAGCTCAAAAGAGCCAGAAATGCATGCACACAGGATGAATACATCCGAATGATAGCAATGAGCAGAATTATGCTTCCAAACATCATTCATATTCAAGCCTCCTGGCTTACAGTTGGGAAGACTACTGCCCAAATTTGTCTCCATTCAGGAGCTGATGATTTTGGAAGTATTATGATAGAAGAAAATGTAGTCTCTGCCGCGGGAGCGCAGCAAAGGTTTACTGCAAAGGGGATTCAGGATGCAATCAAAGAGGCAGGTTTTATCCCACAATTGCGAAATCAACAATATGAGTTTTTACCTCTTCCTAAAATACTTGAACAACAGGTACTTGATCCTCAAACGATGATAATTGATTAAGAATGAGCGTAAGTCTTTTTGATGAAATTCAACAAAGTTCTGTATTTATTAAAGAAAGATTTAGTACCATTCCTAAACATGTTATTGTCCTGGGAACAGGCCTTGGCAATTTAGTGAACAGGTTAGAAGTTATAAAGGAGATTAGTTATAAAGTAATACCAAATTTTGTTCCAACCACTGTAGAAAGCCATTCAGGAAAATTAATTCTTGCAAAATGGAAAGGAGTTGAATTGCTTTTGTTATCAGGAAGACTTCATTATTATGAAGGTTACTCCATTCAAGAAGTTACCTATCCGATTCGCGTTCTTCATGAACTGGGTGTAAATAGAATTTGGCTTACAAATGCCAGCGGGTCGGTGAATCCACATTTGAATGCCGGAGAAATTGTATTCATTGATGATCATATTAATTTTCATCCTGAAAATCCTCTTAGAGGGGCTTATGATCCCAGATTAGGTATTCGTTTTCCTGATATGTCTTCCACTTATGCCCCTGAAGAATTAGCGATCGCTAAAAGGTCTTGTGAAAAATTGAAAATAGAATTTAAGAAAGGGATCTATTTTGGACTTCAAGGTCCTAGTCTAGAGACTCCTGCTGAATACAGAATGATTAAGCTTTTAGGCGCAGATATAGTGGGGATGTCGACTGTGCCTGAAGTTATTGTTGCGCATCAATGTGGAATGAAAATATTGGGTGCTTCGATAGTTTCAAATTCATCACCTGAAACGGGATTGCATGAAGTTACCACATTAGAAAGCGTGATTGAAACAATTAGAAATTCGTCTGAAAAATTATTTGATGTTTTTGAGCAGATGTTGCATGAAAAAACTTGACTGATTTTATTCAGTCAAGTTTTTTCAATGTGGCAACAGAATTTATTTTTTATTTAGAATTTTAAGGGCTTCAAGAGCTCTTTCATCTGCAGGGTCTAGAGAGGTTGTCAATTCGAAATATGTTTTGGCCATTGCATAGTTTTCATCGCGTACAGAACTATAACCTAAATAATTATAAGCATTTATAAGGTTCTTTTTAACACTGATCTTTTCTTTATCAACAACAGCAAACTCAATATACTTTTCATAAAATGGTTTTGCAAGAGAATTTATTTGATTTGAATCTAATTCTATGTTACATTTTGCTCTCATCAACCATCCATTCGCATAATTTGGAGTAACAGTTAATACCTTGGCAAAACTTGAATCTGCTTTATCATAATAGCCCTGATTGAAAAGTGCAAGTCCTAAATAGTATTGGTCAGTATTGTTCAGAGGTTGAATACTTTCCTTTTTTGCATACCAGTCTGCTGATCGGTCGTACATCTTTTGGTCATAGTATGCTTTTGCTAAGAGTCCATAAATTTCGTTTGATCTTGACGGATCAAGTTCAAGTACTTTCAAATAGTTTTTTTCAGCAATTTCCATTTTTTTAAGCTTTGCTGAGGCTTTGGCAAAATATTCATAATCAGAAGGAAAAGTTTTTCTTGCTGTATCCTCACTTACGGCTGAAAATAACTTTTCGCTGGCGATAAATGATTCCTCAGCTTTGTCAAGCTCACTGTATGACCAGGCCAACCACCTATAAATAGTATATTGTTCAGGGTTGGTAGCAATTATTTTATTTCCTTCTATAATGGCTCTTTCATAATCCTTTGCCTGAAAACAAAGGAACTTTACCAATCTGACTTTTGCACCAACATCATCACCGGAAAGTGAAACATATTTTTCTAAAATTGGAAGGACTTTGCTATAATTTTTGTTTTTTATGTATTGCTCATAAAGTTCTTTGTAGGCAATTGCATAGTCCGGTTTAATGACGATCGCAGCTTCTAGTTTTTCAATACCAAGATCATATTTTTTGCTGGCACTCCAGATCCTGGCCATCTTTACATAAGTCTCAGGATTACTTTTGTCTTTTTCCACAGCAGTCTCATACGAGGTCATAGCAGCACCCAAATCTGATTTGGCCAATTGCGCGTCACCTAAATGAATCCAATATCTGGCAATTTTAGGGTCAAGGTCTCTTGCTTTGGTTAAATATTCTAAAGCCTCATCTGGCATTGGTTTTTTGCTGTAAAGGAAGGCATCTCCGACAAGTCCAATTATTTGATGATTTTTATTATTTCCCTTCAGCGCACCATCAAATAATTTCCTGGCCTCAGAAACTCTTGCATTGTCCAACTCAAGTTTTCCAAGTCCAATTCGACATTCATCGCATTTAGAACTTGTATTTAAACCAATTTGGTAAGCTGTTTTTGCGGCTTCATAGTTTTCCAACGCATAATGCACCTCCCCAATGTAATAAGCATAGAGCGGGTTTTTTGGATCTGAGACATTCAATTTGGTAAAAGTATTCAATGCAGCAGAATAATTTTCGTTTTCCAATTGTTTAATTCCATCTTGGAGAGATTGAGAATTTGATATTAAAGCATTGAAAAACAGCAATATAGACAAAATCAGGATTCTGTTCTTATTCATTTGGTTGATTTTAAAGCTGGCAAAATTAAAAGTTTTCATGGTAATTTATTTAGAATTCAGGCGAGTTGCCATTTAACCATTTGACACTAAAAACAACTTAATCGTTCGGAATTCAATGTTAAATTTAAATTAAATCACTCTACAACCTTCGGGTCCGAGTTTTTTAGTTCAATCCAACGGTCAGATTGGTACTTAGGTAACAACCCAGCCTTCAGTATAATTTTTTGACCAATTTCGCCTGCAATAAATGAAGCAAAGCCTAAGCCTAGATCAGACTTTCCGGATCTGCTAATCACAAAAAGATCTCTTGTAAAGGGATAATTTCCCTGACTGAGCATATACTGAAATGGGGCCAGGAATCCATTTTGTATAGAATCTATAGGTCTACTGATCTTGATGATTTTAAAGTTTTTGATTTTATTTTTGGCATTTATGTCATCTGAATCACTCCACTCGCTCCAGTCAACCACACCAAGTGAATGAGGATGAGTTGAAAGATAATTCAATATTTCTTCTTTAGAGTTCAATGCAAACATTTGTGCCGAAGGGTTAGTAACATTTGCTCTAATCAACAGATCCATTGCCAATCCAGATTGCTTATCCTCGATGACGAGACTTTTAAAAAAGCCGTCGCTTTCTATTCCCTTTACAAGCTTAATAATATCTTCATAAGTTATGTTGCTGTCTCTGCTGGCTTGTGAAGAAATGAAGGCGAGCGCACTTGTGGCGAAGGGGAATTCCCGTGGATGAATGTTTTGTTTTTTATGTAAGAAATCCTTTTCAGAATCTGAAAGTTTTCTACATGTGATGATGGTTTGAACAGAGTCAATAAAAAATTTATTGAACAAGTCATTTTCATTTAGAAAATCTAATTCCACTTTTGCATATGGATAATCCCTTTCAAAGATATTTTCTTGTTGTAAAATGAGATCTTTTAAACTCTTATCACAACTAACCTTCACCTCACCTAATGTAGGGGAACTTTCTTTTTGTGTATCATTTTTGCAGGAGCATAAAATAAATAGAACAGAGAAAATTAAACTGACCGTTGTGCTTAGTTTTGAAATCATATCGTAAAGTAATTTTGAATTTTCTGATTGAAATGAAAATGAATAATTATTAACATAAATATTGAATAGATATTTTCAATTTGACCTTTCCATCAGAATGTTAATTAGGTTTTATTTTTAATACAACAGACCAATTTAGCAATTGTTAGTTTTATTATGAACGTTGAGATCGACCCATTAGCGGCTTAAGTTGGGATTTTTGATAATTCCGTTATCTTTGCGGCTCAAAAAACGTTAAAACCATGGAAAATCTTGTTTACCTCATACCTCTATTTGGTATTCTTGGCTTAATATATATGGCCTACTTATACAATTGGGTCTCAAAACAAGATCCAGGAGATGCCAAAATGAAAGGCATTTCAGACCATATAGCGGAAGGTGCAATGGCTTTTTTAAAGGCTGAATATAGAGTTTTAGCCATTTTTGTAGTAATTGCCGGATCATTGCTAGGAGTTTTAAGTAGTCTGGTAGATACTACCCACTGGCTTATTGTAGTAGCTTTTGTATTGGGAGCTATTTTTTCTGTAAGTGCAGGGTATATAGGTATGAAGATTGCAACAAAGGCAAACGTCAGAACCACCCAAGCAGCCAGAACCAGCCTCGGAAAGGCCTTACAGGTTTCTTTTAAAGGAGGAACTGTAATGGGTTTGGGTGTTGCCGGACTTGCAGTGTTGGGGCTCTGTGGATTATTCGCTTTGTTTTTTATGTATTTTATGGGAGGTATTTGGGAAGTAGCTACTATAAAAGGCATCAGTCGCCAACCGGTTGAAGCGATGAGTATTATTCTTGAAGTCTTAGCTGGGTTTTCAGTTGGAGCTGAATCAATTGCCCTTTTTGCCAGAGTAGGAGGAGGAATTTATACTAAAGCGGCGGATGTGGGAGCAGATTTAGTTGGTAAGGTGGAAGCCGGAATTCCCGAAGATGATCCTAGAAATCCTGCAACCATTGCGGATAATGTTGGAGACAACGTAGGAGATGTGGCAGGTATGGGTGCAGATCTTTTTGGATCCTACGTTGCTACAGTTCTTGCTGCCATGGTTTTGGGAAATTATGTAATAAGGGATATGGGGGGCAACATTACAGCTACGGATAATTTTGGTGGATTGGGTCCTATTCTATTGCCTATGTTGTTGGCAGGATTGGGAATAATATTTTCAATTTTAGGTTCCTTTTTAGTTAAAGTAAAAAATGACCAGGCAAGAGAGCAGGAGGTTCAATCTGCTTTGAATCTTGGAAACTGGAGCTCAATAGCTTTGACTGCTGTAGCTTCTTATTTTTTAATTCAATGGATGCTTCCAGAAACCATGACCATGAAATTCTTTGGCAAGGGGGATGTAAGTGTCAGTCCAAATGAAGTTTTTTATGCCGTTTTAATTGGTCTTTTTGTAGGGGGTGCAATATCCTGGTTGACAGAATTATTCACTGGTTTAGGAAAAGGACCTGTACTTGATATAGTCAGAAAATCTGGAACCGGAGCAGCCACAAATATTATTGGAGGTTTAAGTTCAGGAATGCTCAGTACTGCCGGCCCTGTTTTACTATTTGCAGCGGCTATTTGGGGAGCTTATTCATTTGCTGGATTTTATGGAGTAGCAATAGCGGCTTCCGCGATGATGGCAACCACAGCGATGCAATTGGCCATTGACGCATTTGGTCCAATTGCTGATAATGCAGGCGGAATTGCTGAAATGAGTGAATTACCAAAGGAGGTTAGAACGAAGACTGACATACTTGATTCAGTAGGCAATACAACTGCAGCTATTGGAAAAGGCTTTGCAATTGCCTCTGCTGCTTTAACTGCCCTTGGTTTATTTGCAGCGTATGTCACCTTTACAGGAATTGATGGTATCAATATATTTAAAGCAGATGCCCTAGCGGCTTTGTTTGTCGGAGGTATGATACCCGTTGTATTTTCTGCATTGGCAATGAGATCAGTGGGGAAGGCGGCGATGGAAATGGTAAACGAAGTTAGGAGACAATTTAGAGAGATTCCAGGAATTATGGAAGGTACTGGAAAACCTGAATATGCTAAGTGTGTAGCAATATCAACCAAAGCAGCTTTGCGTGAGATGATGTTGCCGGGGCTTATCACAATTGTAGTCCCTGTTTTGATTGGATTCTTTATGGGACCTGAGCCATTGGGTGCATACATGGCAGGAGTTTGTGTCAGCGGAGTAGTTTGGGCTATCTTTCAAAACAATGCAGGAGGCGCTTGGGACAATGCCAAAAAATCTTTTGAGGCAGGTGTTGTGATAGATGGTGTAACTTATTACAAAGGATCTGAGCCACATAAAGCTGCGGTAATTGGAGATACAGTTGGGGATCCATTCAAAGATACATCTGGCCCTTCCATGAATATATTAATAAAGCTGACTTGTCTAGTTGGTTTGACCATTGCTCCAATTTTAGGAAAGATGTACGGTAAAGGTCATGCTGGGTTATCAACCCCTGAAAAAACAGAAATAGGCATGCATTACGGAAAGAAGTAATTACTGATTATAAATTAGGGAAAGGCGTTGATTTTTAAATGTGCAAATATTTAATTTACCTTACATATACACACATTTAGGTAAATTAAATCTCACTATTATCAATAAAATGCAATGTTGGTGATTTTACATCTTCCAACAATAAGTTGGGTATAATTTTATTTATTTGAATTGGCAATATCCAGAGATATAATATTTTTAATAAATTTAATTTACTCCGAAGGTATTTGATTTATCTTACTGTAAATTTAAGATCCACTTACTCCAGTGTTATTTTGACAAATTGTGTCCTGCTGTAAATTTTGAACACTACATGTGTAATTTTTAAGGGAGGACGAATGTGGTGGAATTTTTAATTTGACATTTGATTTTTTTTTGCTGAACGCCTAGAAGTTTCGAATAATGAATTCGAGAATTATTGGATATTTATTAGTTCCAACATTTTATTTGTTTGATTACTTACTTAGTTGAATTAATGAAAATTTTATTAACCATAATTGTCACAGGTAAATTTTCATTCAACCAAATGATATATTTTTTCCGTTAAATTATTAATGTTATAATATTGAATTTCACTTTTACCATCGGTGTTTGTAGGGTGCTCTATTTTACAATGGGTTGAGCGTCGCACTTTTTTTAACAGTTGAATTATTATTAATGACTGATGCAATAACAAATTTCACACAACTAAAAAACGGCGCTAAATCGTTTATCTAGCGCCGCTGAATGAATGAGAATGAAACCTAAAATTTTAAGAATGAAATCTGTTAGGTATTATGTAAAAACCGTACCAATTCTATAAAAATAATATTTTTTTTAATTGTATATAATGTATGTAAATCCATAATTTACTCAAAAACAAATTAATACGTAAAATATTACCTTAGGTTTTCGTATATAAATTTTTGTTGATTCATGGTTATTTTTTCACTAAAATTTTTAATATGGGCTTTTCCTTTGGCAATAAGATCCCTTCTTAGCTCAGAATTGTGAGCTAATTCATTTAATTTTTGAGCGAATAATTCAGGTTCTGTTGTGTTTATAAAAACCCCTCCCATGCCAGCCGCTTCTTCAACTGCTGTTTGTTCATGTCCAATTACAGGTATTCCAATTGCTAAAGCCTCCACTGCAGGAATTCCAAAGCCTTCATTTAATGAAGGATAAATTAATGCTACTGCATTTGCATATGCAGCGCATAATTCTTTTGTACTAACTTTTTCCGGAAAGAAGCACCATTTATCTAATTCCATTTTTAAAACAGTCTCTTTGAATTCTTTTTTCATGGAACCCTCTCCAATAAATACAACCGGTATGCGATTTAATATCTTAGTTTTTTTTAAAGCTTCTAAAATGCTCCTTTGATTTTTTCTCGGATTAAAGCTACCGACTGAAATAAAGTATGTAGACGGCAGCCCATATTGTTTGCAAAAGCGAGATCTTAAATCTGCATCAATGGGTTCATAAAACTGTGATGCACAATTTTGGTAAACCACACTTATATTATTTGGATCAACGTCGTAAAATCTAATTAACTCCGATTTAGTTTTTTGACTTATTGAGATGATATGAGAAGCATGATTTACAGCATATTTGGTTTTAAGGTGATAGATATTGCGATCTATCATGGAATAATCATTTTTTCGGCTACGAAAAATTACATCGTGAATGGTCACTATTGATTTTATACATTTCTTATTATCTAGACGAGGTATCTCCCCGCTAAGCCCGTGAAATATACTGCCCTGGGAAATGATATTAGACAATCCAAAAATTCTTGTCAGTCCTAAAGGATTTGAATACTCAATACTTTTAATCCCATCCATTTCAAAGTCCTTTTGCCAAGGAGAGGATTTATGACCCGGTTTTAGGAGATACAAAAAATCTTCCGGATGATGCTCCAAGTATGATTTAATTAACCATCTTGCATAATTACCCAAGCCGGTTTTGTTGTAGAAAAGCCTTTTTGCATCAAAGAATATCTCCAATGATTAATGCTTATTATAATCCCTAAGTTAATTCCTAAGGTTAAAACAAAAGTAGGCTATTCTTCAGCTTCTTTATGCAAAGCTTGATACTCTTGCAATAATTTTTGCTGAATATCAGGAGATACCGGTGCATATTCTGCAATCTTCATGGAAAATTTAGCCTTACCTTGGGAGAGCGACCTAAGCGATGATGAATAATTATGCATTTCAGACAAGGGTACCTTTGCTTTGACCTTCTGGTAATGGCCATCGGAATCCATACCCATGATGATTGCCCTACGTGTTTGCAAGTCACCCATAATGTCTCCCATCACTTCATCCGAGCACAGGATTTCCAAGTCATAAACTGGTTCCATTATTTGAGCCCCGGCATGTTGGAACGCCTCTTTAAAAGCCATGGTGCCAGCAATCTGGAATGCCATATCGTTTGAATCCACAGGATGCATCTTTCCATCATAAACGGATACTCTGATATTGGTACAATACGAACCAGTGAGAGGACCTTCTATCATCTTATTCATAATGCCTTTCTTAATAGCGTTTGAAAATTTTGCATCAATGGATCCTCCAACGATGCACCAATAGAAAGCAAATTTTCCACCCCAATCCAATTCTTCGACCTCTTTGTTTCTAACTGTCAGCCCAGCAGGTTCCGGCATGTTATCAAAAAAAGGCTCCACCCTCATGTGGACTTCAGCAAACTGACCAGATCCCCCGGATTGTTTTTTATGCCGATAAGAAGTATCTGAAGATTTGGTAATGGTTTCAAGATATGGAATTCTCGGCTTAACAAAATCCATGTGCAGCCCGTGCAATTTTTCAATTCTGTATTTTACGAGATCGAGATGCATTTGTCCCTGACCATGTAAAAGATTTTGTTTAAGCCTCATGGATTGTTCAAAAATGAGTGTTGGGTCTTCCTCTTGAATTTCGTGAATTGCCTTCACAAGTTTTTCTAAATCATTTTTATTTTCTGTGTGAATGGCAGTCCTGATTCTTGGTTCAGGAAATGGAATAGGTTCAACTTCAATGTCATTACCTTTTACGCTGAGTGTATTATTCGTGTGGCTATCTTTTAATTTTACCAGAGCACCTAAATCCCCTGCGACCAATTCACTTACTGATTCACGATTTTTTCCATTGGAAACAAAGATTTGATTGATCCTTTCGTGGCCCCTATTTGAATTATTAATGAGCTCATCTCCAGCCTTTACTTTTCCGGAATAAACTTTGAAGTATGAAATTCTTCCAACTTTTGGTTCACTAAAGGTTTTATAAATAAAAATTGTGGCAGGCCCTGAAGTAGAAATCGCCAATTCGCCTTTGGTCAGCTTCGTGAGAGGCCTGTCAGCAGGAGAAGGACAGACATCGTTGATAAATCCCATGATTCTGCCTGTCCCCATATTTTTAATAGAGGAGGCACAAAAAACCGGAAACAAATGCTGTTTTGCGATCCCTTTTCGGAGACCTTCCGCAAGTTCAGATTCTTCCAAATTTCCAGTTTCAAAGAAATGTTCCATCAAGGTATCATCATTTTCGGCAGCCGCCTCCACGATGGCATTGTGCATTTTATTAGCACGATCTAATTCTGAGGCAGGAATATCTTTTTTTATGGGTTTGCCACCATCAGGACCAAATTCATACATTACCATTCTTAAAGCGTCAATAATTGAATTGAATCCTTTCCCTGGATTCAGGGGATATTGAAAAGGAATTAATTTTGGGCCAAATCTGGAGATGGCTTGTTCAAGAGTACTGTCAAAATCAGCTTTTTCATGGTCACACTGATTGATAACAAACATTCCTGGGAGTTGAAACTTTTCTTTGTATTCCCATATCAGTTCGGTTCCAACCTCTACACCATGGGCGGCATTGAGGACCATTATTCCAAGGTCCGAGACTTTCATAGAGGATAATATCTCACCAACAAAATCATCTGACCCGGGGGTGTCCACGATGTTGATTTTAGATTCTTTCCAATTTACATGCATGAGTTTGCTGAATAAGCTACCCCTTCTTTCTTGTTCGATGTCACTAAAATCGGAAACCGTATTTCCAGCTTCCACGGTTCCTCTGCGGGTGATGGCTTTGGATTCATAGAGCATTGCTTCAATCATGCTGGTTTTGCCACAATGTGAGTGGCCCAGCAAAACAACATTTCTGATGTGTTTGGGATCAGTACTCATTTTCGATTTGTTTTATGTGATTTAATTGAATGTTGTAAGGTATGAAATTCTCTATGAAATATAATGTGAAAACTAGTTGATAAAATAATATTTGGTATAAAATTTTATATTTCTCTATTATATTTTACAATAATTTCTTTGCGGCTAATTAATTGCAACATGAAAGAATAAAATTTTGTCTGAATGAAAAGTATGATGAAACAAGTTTGCCAAGTTGAACCCAATTATATATTTTTTGACAAACCCCAAAAGAATATAGGGGTGGATTGAAAATTTGGCACTAAACCTTTTCATTTGGCGTTTGTACTTTAGATTGAAAAGACAAGGTATGGTTAGAATGGAGAAAATGAAATGGCCTTTGGGATTGTTATTTGTTTTTATTTTGTGCTTAGGGGCAGCATGGAATTACAACAAGTACTTCGAAATTACCAAGAACATTGAAATATTTGCAAATGTATATAAGGAAATCAACGCAAACTATGTAGACGAGACAGATCCTTCCAAATTGATGAAGGCTGGAATTGACGCAATGCTAAATACCCTTGACCCATTTACAAATTATATCTCAGAGGCCCAGATTGAAAATTACCGCCTTGCGTTGGAGGGGCGCTATAATGGGATTGGTGCCAAGGCAAAAAAAATAGGCGATTATGTTACCATTACAGAAATTTATAAAGATTTTCCAGCCTTTAAGGCTGGTTTACAGATTGGAGACAAAGTCCTGGAAGTTAATGGACTTGATGCGAAGGGCAAGGAAAGTGAAGATCTGTACCAAATCATGCGAGGTGTTCCAAAGTCAGAAGTTGACGTAAAGATTCAACGGCCTGGAGAAAAAGAAACCCGAGTATTAAAATTAGTAAGAGATGAAGTTAATATACCCAATGTGCCCTATTCAGGAATGGTTAATGATCAAGTTGGGTATTTAATTTTAACGACCTTCACTGAAAATGCCGGCAGAAATGTTCAGGAAGCTGTTGTTAAGCTTAAAAAGGATAATCCGGGACTGAAAGGTGTCATTTTGGACCTTAGAGAAAATGGAGGTGGGTTATTGCATGAAGCTGTAAATGTTTGTAACACTTTTCTTCCACAGGGACAACTGATTGCAAGTACCAGGAGTAAATTAAAGGAAACCGACCAGAATTACAGTACCATGGCGGGCGCTGTAGATGAAAATATACCATTGGTTGTATTAATCAATAAGAATTCTGCCTCTGCCTCTGAAATAGTTAGTGGGGCCATACAAGATCTGGATCGTGGTGTTATTATTGGGCAAATCTCTTATGGTAAGGGATTGGTACAGAATACCAAGGATGTAGGCTATAATGCCAAGGTAAAGTTAACTATTTCTAAGTATTATATACCTTCTGGCCGTTGTATTCAAAGTGTCAGGTATGACAATGGCCTTAAAGTTCATTTACCAGATTCACTAAGGTCCACCTTCAAAACAAAAAATGGAAGAAATGTACTTGATGGGGGAGGAGTCAGACCGGATATTGAACTAAAAGAAGCTGATTACCCTTTGATTGTTCAAAAATTAATAGACGATAGTTGGATTTTTAATTATTGTACAGATTATCTTTTGAAGAATCCAGCTCCCGTAGATGCAAAAAGTTATAAATTTGAAAAGATCAATGAATTTATTGACTATCTGAGAGTTAACAAGTTTGATGACCGATCAGTTTTAGAGCAAAAACTGAAAGAATTGCTGGAATTGGCGTCAGACAATGCTTCGAAAGGCCTGACTGAGGAACTTGGACATATCAAAAAGGAGCTAGACGAAGATCAATGGAATCAAATTGAGAAGCACAAAGACCTCATTGGATTTGTTATTGGAGAAGAGTTGGTTGCGAGGAAATTTTATGAAAGTGGCAAGTTACTCAACAGGTTGCAGCATGATCCTTTGGTCAAAGAGGGAATAAAAATCCTGGCTGACCAAAATCATTATGATGTCATCCTAAATAGAAAGTCCAAATAGCTTGAATCACCTTTTACATGTAGAGACTTCGGGAAGGACCTGTTCAGTAGCAGTTTCCAATAATGGGAATCTCATTCATGAGATTAATAAGGAAGCTTCTGACCCTGTAAGATTTCTGAATTCCTGTATCAGAGATTGTCTGAAAGGATCTAATCTCAGGTTGGAACAAATTGAGGCGATCAGTATAAACATTGGTCCTGGAGCTTATACATCGCTTAGGGCAGGACTTGCGACCATCAAAGGATTGTGTGTGGGGTTAAGTAAACCTCTTATTCAGTTAAATGGGATGAGGCTTCTTGCAGAAGCTGCAAAAACCTCTTTGGTTGCGGAGATTCAGACTATTATTGTGCTGAAGCCTCTGCGGAAGGATCAGTATTTTGTTTGTCTCTATAAAAGGGATGGCTCTAACATGCAGGAGATACACACCAGTAAGATCGACGAAGTATTCTTTAGGGTGCACAATATTGTACCTGAAAAGGCATTAATAGTTGGAACGAATATAGTAGAAGATAGCTTTCAAATCTCAGATATTCAATGTGTTGTGAAGAATATTATTCCATTGGCAAGTCATCAAATTGAATTGGCATTCAGCTGTTTTCGAATGGGTCAATTTGAATCGATTCAAAACTCAGTTCCAGAATATTTGATGGACCCAAACATCACAACACCAAAGGAAAAGTTGCCTAACTCATTGAACTAAAACAGTATAAGAGCTATTAATGTATATAATAAACCGGCATATCAAAATTCGCCTACTAAAATAAATCCCAGTTATTCCAAAATTGGCACATTTTTGGATAATCCTTATTCGTTATTGCACATTTTATTAAATTCTGTGACATGAGGAATAAAAAAAACGAAACGATTACACTGAAAAAGGGCGGCAAAGAAATTCAGCTCGATTATGCGGACCTCAGGAAGGCCGTATTGGTTTTGCGCGCTGTCAACCACAAGCTTAGGCAGAGGGTGATTGACCTATTGGAGGAGCAAGACAAGCTCACTGTGACTGACATTTACATTAAGCTAAGGTTAGAGCAATCAGTAGCCTCTCAACATCTTGCCATTTTGCGTAGGGCAGGTGTGGTTGCAACAGACAGGCAGGGTAAATTTATTTACTATTCTCTGGATCGTGATCGTTTGAACCAAATATCTAAACTAGTTGAAGAACTAGCGGGATAGCAAATGTAAAACCGAGTAAAGTCTTTTTTTTTTTGATTAAAGCAAATACCTTACGTTACTTGTTTTAAATGACCACACAACAAATATTAAATTTTTTTAATATTTTGTTTTGAAATTAGAAATATCTTTAGATATTTGTGCTGTCAAGGTCATAACTACGAAAATCAAAATAAGAAACTTCAATGAAGAAGACTAAGGTATCTTTCAATGCAGTTAAGCTCGACTATTCCTGCGAGCTGATGAGGGCGTTAGCCCATCCACTGCGCCTGCAAATTCTGCAATTTATTGACAAGCAAGGAATTGTAAATGTTAACAAGATTTACAATGCTTTGAAAATTGAGCAATCTGTGACTTCACAGCATCTTAGTATTCTTAAGCTTGCGGGTGTATTGCAGACTGAAAAAGTTGGAAAGTATGTGCACTGTAAAATCAATTACGAGTGTGTGTACCGAGCACAACAAGCAGTCAAAAATTTTATAGGAACCAGTAAAAAATCTGCCTAAGGTCAAATTTTACAAAAGGCAAATTTTTTATTCGGCAGCTTCCGGAACTTCAGTTTCGGAAGCTTTTTTATTTATATCTAATTGATTATCAGTATTTTCTTTTATGTTGTGGTGAATATTTTCAGAAGATAATTTCCGATAAAAAATAAGAAACAAAGAAATTCCTACAAATATTGAGGAATCTGCAAAATTGAAAACAGGTCTAAAAAATTCAAATTCCTGACCACCCCAAATCGGTACCCAAGTTGGGAAAGTGGATTGAATTAGGGGGAAATAGAACATGTCCACCACTCTCCCCATCAAAAAAGGCGCATATCCTCCTTCGGGAGGTAAAAGTTGAGCAACCCCTCCATGGAAAGGTGAATAAGAAAATAGCATGCCGTAGAAGGCAGAATCAATAATATTCCCTAGGGCTCCTGCTAAAATCATAGAAAATGCCAGCACCAATGCAGGATTCTCTTTAGATTTAATCAGTCTACCTAATAAATAGAATAAGAAAAATACCGCCAATATCCTAAAAATGCTCAATGCCAACTTACCTGCAGCCCCCCCAAAGCTTAGACCAAAAGCCATACCTTCATTTTCAACAAAATGAATTCTGGCCCAGGATTGTCCCAATATCAGAATTTCTTGACCTTGGTGCATATGGGTTTTAACCCAAATCTTACTGCTTTGATCCAAGAATAAAATAAACAAAATAACAACTAAGGAGAGAATATATGCGCTTCGTGGTTTCATATGTTAGCAAAGGTAGAAAAAGAAGGTAATATCAAATATGGAGTATTAGGTTAGCCTAAATCTTTTGAATTGCTATCCGGAACAGGCAAAACATGAATTTTATTTTCAGCTGAAGGGAAATAGATCTGGTTTTTATCAAAGGCAAGTTTTACCTTTTCCTGAGTTTCAAAGTATACTTGCCAATAATCTTCTTCATTACAAAAAGGTCTGATGGCAATTGTGGCCATGGTTTCTGTGAATTTTATAATTTGAAATTCAGGGGGAGGTTCAGGCAATACATGTTCCACTTTCCTGACGGTTGAAAGCGCAATTTCTTTAGCTTTATCAAAATCATTATTTAGATCCAAAGGCATTAATATTTCAACCCTCATATTCCCAAATGCAGACAGGTTCACAATTGTTCCAGTAGAGAGAGCCCCATTAGCCAAGATAATTGTTTTGTTTTCACTACTCAGCAAATACGTATTGAATATACCCTGTTCAATGACCCTGCCGTTAAATCCCTGAGCTTCGATGTGGTCTCCGAGTTTGAAGGGTTTAAAAATCAACATCATCACCCCTCCGGCAAAATTGCCTAAAGTTCCATTCAGTGCGGCACCTATTCCAACAGCTAATCCCGCAAGTATAGCTGCAAAGGAAGTCATGTTTACACCTAAAATACTAAATACAAACAGCAGTAATAAAAGAATCAGGGACATTCGTATAAGGGAAGCTAAAAAAGATTGTAAGGAAGGGTCGAAATCCCTGGCCATCAATGTACGCCTAACAACAGTTGAAATCCATCTTATAAGTATTGTCCCTATAATAAATGCTAAAATAGCTCCCAGTAGTCTGGGCATAAAATCCACTACAAGGGCTACTATGTGAGTGGCAAAATCAGTATAGCCGCTGATAGCTTGATTTAACAATATAAGCATGAGTCGATTTATTAAACGAATCCAAAAGTACGATGAAAGTAGTTTTTGAAGGAATCGAAAATGAATCAAGGCTCTAAGTGTTGTCTGATCAATTTATTTACCTATGAAATATTTGACTGGAATCTGCGTTTTAGCCCCTTGGAATTTCTTTTTTTATGCCAATTGATTTTATCTTGATTTAACTATTTTTGTTGATTAAACTAACCCGTAAAATTTTGGTTAATGTTTGAAAGCACTTTTAAGTTAATTTATTTATTGTAGTTTTAATACATCCGCATGAAACAAATTTGTCTTTTGATAAATCTTATAATTTTTGGAATTTCGGTTTCAGGACTTTATGCACAATCAGACAGTTGTCATTTAAAGTTTAAGGTGAATGGTTTTACAGGGGGAAAGATTAAACTGATAGGTGTATATGCAGATCAAAACTACATTGCAGACAGCACCTTTATGAATGAATCAGGAGAATTTGAATTTAGAAGAAAGTCTCCTTTCAAACCAGGCTATTTTTATGTTATTCTTCCGGATTACTCCAGTTTTCACATCATGATAAATGATGAACAATTTTTTACCATGGAGTCCAATAAAGGGGAATACATCAACACCATGAAGATATCCGGATCCATAGACAATGAGCTTCTGTATCAATCTATGATTCTCCAAAGCATGCATGAAAAAAAATTCGATTCACTCAATTCACAAAAATCTAAATATGCCGGTAATCAAGATGAGCTTAAAAGAATCGAGAAAGAACTAGATTTAATCAACAATGAAAGAAAGGAATACATAAAGAATTTGGAGCAAAAGTATCCGAATGTATTTTTTACAAAATTTAAAATTGCTGGACAGAATCCGGAAGTACCTGATTTTCGAAAACCTAATGGGGAACCTGACATCAGTAGAAAACTAGAATTTTTCAGACTTAATTTTTGGAATGATGTAGACTTGATGGATAACAGATTATTGGCCACACCAGTCATCGTAAATAAACTCAATCGTTTTATCACAGATCTCACGGTACAACATCCGGATTCCATTATACGTCAAGCTGATTTTGTCATACAAAAATCACTGGAGAATCCCGAAATGTTTCAATTCTTTACAAATTATATTGCCTTGAAGTATCAACCTTCCAAGACAAAAGTTATGGATGGAGAAGCTGTTTATGTACATATCATTGATAAATATTTTACCAAGGATCGCGCCTTTTGGTTAACTGAGAAAGAGTTGGCTGATTTAAGAAAAAAGGCTTGGGAAATGAGTGCAAGTCTACTGAATAAAGTAGGTCCCGATGTAGTTTCAGTAGATCCAAATGGACAAACTAAGTCAATTTACGGAATTAAGAAACCTTATATCATTGTATTCATGTACGATCCTAAATGTGAACATTGTCAGGAAGAGACACCCAAGCTTAAACAATTTTATGAGGAATGGAAGAATAAAGGTGTCGAAGTTTTTGCAATTGTCTTAAATGCGAAAGATCAGGAATGGAGAGATTTTATTAAAAAATACCAGATACAAAATTGGATTAATGTGCATGATCCGACAAATGCTTCCATTTATGCAAAATACTATGTAGACATCACACCTGAAATGTATGTTTTGAATAAAGACCGAAAAATTATTGGCAAAAACCTAAAGGTAGAACAGCTAAAAATAATCCTTGACAGGGATATGGGAATTACAAATTAAATTTTGGCGACAAATTTTTCAGTTAAATAAATATTGGCAATTTAAATTTTAAAAAAATGGGTTTTGCAAATATTTACTCAACAAAAGATGTCAGCTCTTTTGAGCATATTATACCGTCATTATTTCCTTTTCTTTTAATTCAATGATTTTATCCACTTTAGCAGAATAATCTGTGACAGAATTTTGAATTAATTGTTCTTTTGTTTTTGCAATATCTTCTGCAAGGCCATTTTTCTGTTCCTTTTTAATAAAATCCAAAATTTTATGACGACTGGAGCGAATACTCACTTTTGCTTCTTCACCAAAATGCTTCACCTGTTTGACAAATTCTTTCCTTCTTTCTTCTGTCAGAGGCGGGATCGCAATGCGGATCATTTCTCCATCATTTTGCGGAGTGAATCCCAGGTTTGCAGCAAATATGGCTTGTTCAATATCACCGATAATTTTTTTCTCCCAAGGTTGAATTGCAATGGTCCTGGAATCTGCCAGACTTAGGTTAGCCACCTGAGTGAGCGGGGTGGGAGATCCATAATAGTTTACAAGGATCCCATCCAAAATATTTGTGGATGCTTTCCCGGTGCGCACTCTGGTTAGTTCTTTCTGAAGGTGCTCAATAGCTTTTTCAAATTCGGCCTTTGTTTGTATGATGTGTGAATCTAATTCTGCAGACATAATGATGATTTTTTTATAAAATTCCAGATTTGATTTATACTGGTTTGAATTAAAGCTCAAAAATATAAAAAAAGCTTATTCCCTATTGGAAGACATGTATCTTAAAATTAGAAATACAAGCATTACCAGAGAAGAAAGGGCTGCAGCAACATAAGTCATAGCTGCCCATTTCAGTGCATCCTTTGCCCCTTCATATTCCTGTCCTTTAGTAATGCCCGTTTCATCCAACCATACAAGAGCTCTTTTGCTTGCATCAAATTCAACAGGAAGTGTAATTAGACTGAATAAGGTGGTGATCATAAAGGCTACAATTGTAACCAATAATAAAGTTGGAAATGTATTTGCCAGCATAAATGCAAAAACGAGAAGAAACTGTTGAGCGAGAGAGGCTATTTTAACTACAGGGACTATTTTTGAACGCAATTGCAGCATTGCATAAGCCGTGTCGTGTTGCACTGCATGGCCACATTCGTGGGCGGAAACAGCAGCGGATGCAATTGAATGACCATGATAAACTTCCGGGCTCAAATTGACAGTTTTGTTGACAGGATTGTAATGATCTGAAAGCATTCCCTCTGATTCTAGAACCTTCACGTCATAAATACCGTAATGAGAAAGCATTTGCTCAGCTACCTCTTTGCCGGATTTCCCTGATTTGATGGCAATTTGACCATAATATTCAAATTTTGATTTTAGCCTGGTATGAACCAAATAACCAATTCCTGACATTACCATTGCCAGAACATTAAAAATCATATAATCGGAATTGAAAAACATATGTAAATTATTGATTAAGGTAAATTATCAGAAGTAATAACAATTTTACTACTAAAAGATTTCAAAACACTAAAAAATTATAGTGATTTGAATGGAGTATTAAAGAAGTACTTGTTGCTTTCCATTTTAGACCTAAGAAATCCACTCCTTTCCAAAATAGCTTTGGAGAGCTTTAGGGATTTTTATACCGGATGAAGTTTGGTGGTTTTCAAGTATAGCGGCAACAATTCTAGCCAATGCAAGGGCGCTGCCATTTAAAGAGTGAGCAAATTGAGTCTCTCCCTTTTCGTTTTTGAATCGGAGTTTCATGCGGTTGGTCTGAAAAGTTTCAAAATTGGAGACTGAACTTACTTCAAGCCATCTCTTCTGAGCGGCGGAATAAACTTCAAAATCATAGGTAATTGCAGAAGCGAATCCCATATCACCCCCACACAATCTCAGGATACGATAAGGTAGTTCAAGCTTTTGCAATAGATTTTCAACATGATTTAGCATCAGTTCAAGCGCTGCATAAGATTTTTCTGGATGTTCTATTCTTACAATTTCTACTTTATCAAATTGATGGACCCGATTAAGTCCTTTTACATGAGCTCCATATGATCCAGCTTCCCTCCTAAAGCAGGGGGTATAGCCGGTTAAAAGTATAGGAAAGTCAGATTCCTTTAGAATCACATCCCTGTAAATGTTGGTGACAGGTACTTCAGCAGTTGGAATCAAGTAGAGGTCATCTTTTTCCACATAATACATCTGTGCCTCCTTATCTGGGAGTTGGCCGGTGGCTCTTGCAGATTCAGCATTTACCATTAATGGAGCCTGAATTTCTTCGTAACCTGATTTACTTGCCTCATCTAAGAAAAAGTTAATAAGCGCTCTTTGAAGTTTGGCTCCATTATTACGATATAATATGAAACCTGAACCCGTTATTTTGACACCCAATTCCATATCAAAGACCTTATATTTCTTTGCTAATTCCCAGTGCGGTAAGGCATCTTCAGGTAATTCCGGTAGGGCGGAATTCCAATCTTTAAAGACTAGGTTGTCATCCGCTGATTTTCCTTCCGGGACTGAAATATGTGGAATGTTTGGTAACTGTATGAGCTTTTCTTCAATTAGGAGAAGGCTGGAGGCAAGCAATTCTTCGAATTCTTTGTTTTCTTCTTTTAATCTGGAGACTTCCAGTTTGTTTTTTTCGGCTGACACAGAATCATTTGATTTCATAGCCAAACCAATTTCTTTGGACAATTGGTTAATTTGGGAAAGCCTTTGATCCATGTTGGCTTGGGATAATTTACGTTGGTCGTCCAGGGAAATTATTTCCTGTATTAGATCAAGCTGTTCTGGACTTAGATTTCTTTTCTTCAAGCCAGCAATGACCCGTTCAGTATCGTTTCTGAGGATTTTTAATTCAATCATTTGTACAATTTAGGGCAATTTTACGAGTTAATGCTGATTTTTTGATAAAAAAAAGTACAGTCTAATAAAATGGTGTATATTTGCACCGTCAGGGCCTGGCTGCCCATCTGATTCAAATTCCCGAATTTTTACTTTTCTTTTTCAACTTTAAGAAGTTCTTTATCGGTTTGTATTTTGATTGATGCAGCAAGAAGTGGGCTTGGTCTTTAATATCCTATTTCAATTATTTTTTAAATTAATTCTTGATTTTGTCTATGTACGACATTTTACAATTGAATGACATGCTTGTTCCTGAGCTAAAGGAGATTGCTGAGCGTCTTGGTGTTACGAATGCCAAAAAATTAACCAAGCAGGATTTGGTTTATAAAATTCTAGACCAGCAGGCGCTGGTTGGGAGTAAAAAATCCGTTTCGGATCAGGAAGTATCTACCGACGAAAGCAGTGCATCGACTCAGGAGAAATCCTACGAGATACTGGAGGATGAAAACAACCTTAGAAATAGAAGGCGGCGAGTCATTAAACCGGAAGGTGCCGAGAAAGTGAGAGAAACTAAAACCGAGCCAATAGTCGAACAGGTAGAAACCAAAGCCATAGACAAGGTTGAAAATGATGAAGTGAAATCTGAGGAATCAGAGCCGGCAGTCGAACAAAGGAGAGAATTTAAACCCCGACGGGAAGCTTTCCAAAATCGTCATAACCGAAATCAACCACGCCCACATCCAAGAGATCAACAGCCCATTAATCCACCTCAAAACAATCAGAACAATAATCCTCAATCCCAGAGCACTGATGCAGTGGAGGAACCAATAGAGAAGGAGTTTGTACCCCAAGAACCTGTCTTTGTTGTTGAGTTAGAGGGAGTCGTTGAAGGTCAGGGAGTTTTAGAAATGATGCCTGAAGGATATGGATTTCTAAGAAGTTCAGATTACAATTATCTTAGTTCACCTGATGATGTGTATGTTTCTCCTTCCCAGATCAAATTATTTGGAGTAAAAACAGGAGATACCATAGTGGGAGCTGTAAGGCCTCCCAAGGAGGGAGAAAAGTATTTTGCCCTTCTGAAGGTATCAAAGGTGAATGGACTTGAACCTAAGCAAATTAGAGACAGGGTTCCGTTTGATTACCTTACTCCTTTGTTTCCCAATGAGAAATTTAAATTGACCACCTCGCCAACAGGAAGGGATTATGGAAACAGAATTATTGATTTATTTACACCTATAGGAAAAGGTCAACGAGGCTTAATTGTAGCTCAGCCAAAAACCGGTAAGACTTTTTTACTTAAAGACATCGCTAATGCAATAGCGGCTAATCACCCGGAGTGTTATTTGATTGTGTTGCTTGTTGATGAGCGTCCTGAGGAGGTTACTGATATGAAGAGAAGCGTGAAAGCAGAGGTTATTTCTTCCACTTTCGATGAGCCAGCTGAAAATCATACCAGAGTGGCTAATATTGTCCTTGAGAAAGCGAAGAGATTGGTTGAATGTGGACATGATGTTGTGATTTTGCTAGATTCAATTACCAGGCTGGCGAGAGCTTATAATACAGTTGCCCCTTCATCGGGGAAAGTATTATCCGGAGGAGTTGAGGCAAACGCCCTTCAAAAACCAAAAAAGTTTTTTGGAGCAGCGAGGAAGATTGAGAATGGGGGTTCACTGACTATTTTGGCCACTGCATTAATTGATACTGGTTCTAAAATGGACAGTGTAATTTTTGAAGAATTCAAAGGAACAGGTAATATGGAGTTGCAATTAGATCGTAGTCTGGCTAATAAGCGTATGTACCCATCAATTGACTTGACCAAGTCCAGTACCCGAAGAGAAGATTTATTGTTGGACGACACAATTGTACAGAAGATGTTTGTCCTTCGTAACCACCTTGCGGACATGAAACCGGAGGAGGCCATTGAATTTATTAAAAAGCATATGGTCGGAACTACCAGGAATGAAGAATTCTTAATTTCCATGAATAGTTAAAAAAATATTTGTCAATTCATAATATTGAACTACCTTTGCCATCCCTTTAAAAGAGGGCTTTTAAATTTGCAACTACGATGAAACGTACATTTCAACCTTCAAGAAGAAAAAGAGCCAACAAACATGGTTTTAGAAGCCGTATGAAGTCTAAAAACGGTCGCAGGGTATTGGCCAGAAGACGATCCAGAGGTCGACAGAGGTTGACTGTTTCGGATGAAAGCAGATTGAAATAATCAAGTCGTGATCCGGATGTGATCCGTGATTTATCATTTCCCAAAGTATTAAGACTAAAATCAACCAAGCAAATAGGGCTATTGTTTGAAAGCCCACGTTCGGTCTTGTGTTACCCTTTACTAGTTAAATTCCGTATTGAAAATGGATTGTCCTCGGTGCAAATGCCTATGGTTGCATTTTCTGTACCCAAAAGGACGTTTAAGTCTGCCGTAGTCAGAAACAGGATCAGAAGAAGGATGAAAGAATGTTATCGGTTAAACTGGAAGGAAAAATTTGATTCAGAATTTTTACAGAATTCAGGGGAGCTGACAATGATATTAATCTATGTTGCAAAAGAAGAGAAAAAATACAATTTGATTCAGGAGGGGATGCTCAAATTATTAGATCGATTAAAAAATGAGATAATCAAATCTTCAGGAAAGGAGAATAGTGCAGATAAGGAAGAGGCTTAGAAGAGATACTTTGACTCTAGTAGGTCTATTAAAATTCAACTCTTAATAAGAAGTACAGTTCCATTAGGGAGTTCATCATCATCACTGATTGAATTCCAAAGCATAATATCCTCCACAGTTAAATTTGGGTAACGATCAGCTATTTCAATCAAACTTTCTCCGGTTTTCACGAGATGGTAGCTGTAATTTTTTGTGCTTTCTACTTTAAGTTCGGGCTGTTCTTTAACATCAGCATAGTCCATTGAATTATAGACCATACCTTGTGGTTCTATGTTTTCTATTTCATTGGGTTCTATAATAAATGGGCGGGTAAAGCTTATTAAGTCTAGAAGGTTACCAGGGATGGAAACATCGGCAAGGTCTGAGGAATCCATTTTTGGGTAATATTCATTTTTGTAGAATTCAACGAACTCTACCATTTGACTGTCCGGCAAACAGACGTAGTGCCCTGACTCGGACTTTGGAATAGAATTTTTCCTGAATGAAGGGTTAAGAAATCTGAACAACTCTTTTGAAATGGAGGTCTTTTTAAATAATTTGGGTATGTTTACTTCCTTGTTAATTTTCACAAAAGTCACCAAATTTGAGGTGTATTCTTCTTCTCCAGGAAATAGATTATGTTCCGAGAAGTATTGCATCATGTAATTGACGCCGATAAAGGCAGGAACAAACAATTGAGTTTGGCGTGGTAGGTTCTTTCTTATGGTCCAAAAGTCTCTGGAACCTGATTTTTCAATGGCTTCCAAAACTTTGTTTTCCCCACAGTTGTAGGCAGCCATTACTAGAGACCAATCCCCAAACATGCTGTACAATGTTTTAAAATACTTAATAGCTGCCAGGGTTGAATTTACAGGATCAAGTCTTTGATCAATTTTGTCATCAATTTTAAGTCCACGGATTTTAGCCGTTCCGGGCATTAGTTGCCAAAGTCCGGCTGCCCCCATGTAGGATTTTGCAGATGGATTTAGGGTAGATTCAATTGCAGCAATGTATTTAATTTCAATAGGGAGGTCATTTTCTAGAAGCAGTTTTTCTATTAAAGGGAAATACTGGTCTTTTCTATTTAAAATTTTTCTACTGGATGTCCTGTCAATCAGGATGAAGCGCTTTACCTGGTCTATCACATCCGCGTCGATGACCATGTTTACCAAGCAGTACATGCCCTTCAGTCTATCAATAATCTCCTCTTCCTGATAATTGGCATTGAGTCTATCTGAAAAAGCGATGACCTCTCCAGGCCGCATACAAGCCTCCGCGTTGAGCAAAGGCGATGCACTTAAAAACAGCCCTAAAAAAATCAAACGATACATCATGGTTAAAAACAGAGACTAATATAAAACAAAAAATACTTAGATGTGGTAAATATTTCAAAATGAACTAATCTGCCACACTGAGTTTAGAGAACGGCAAAGGTACTTATTATGTTTTAGAATAAATTGTTAATGGGTTAAATATTGTGTTAATACATATTATATAAAATTATAATATATTATTTTAATGAATCCTTTTTGAGCTTATTTAGTCTGCCATGCAACACCAATCCCTCCAAATTTCAAACTATGTAAAATCTAATTTGGTTAAAGTTAGTCTTAACAATTACCTCTGCTAAAAATACTTAGAAGACTATTGGAAACTTACAAAGCCACTTGTGAGATAAGGATTTTAGTCTTTCAAATTTGCGACAACCCTCTGAAATTATTAAATAGGTCGAGAAAATCTATCAATAATAGATTCAATTTTAAGATATTCCTGGATTCCGCTTATTTGATCCTTAACCGGGTAGATTTCTTTAAGCCTTTCTTCTTCACCAATGATAAGGACATTTGGAATTTTGAGGTCCTCCGCGTATTTGAAAGACTTCTTAAGTTTTGTGAACTCAGGGTAAACATCCACACTGACATTCTTCTCCCGAAGTTTACCAGCCAATGAAAAGCCATGTTTCAAACTTTCCAGATCTAGGGCCGTTATAAGGATTTGGACTGAAGTATTAAGGTCATAGGGAAATAAGGATAATTCATTCATTACATCGTAAATCCTGTCCGCCCCAAAAGAAATTCCAACACCTGAAACTCCTTCAAGTCCGAATACTCCTGTCAAGTTATCATATCTACCTCCACCACCCAAACTTCCCATTTTAATAGTTGTCGGAATCACTTCGACGATACAACCCGTATAATATCCAAGTCCTCTGGCAAGAGACGGATCAAAAGAAATTTCATTATGAGTTTTTACTTCTTGGAGAAAAGAATACACTTCTTCCAAAGCCTCCACACCATTTATTGCTTTTTGGTTCAATCGAAAATCAGATAGGTTGTTTTTTTTGATTAATTCAATAATTCCACTTGCGGCATCCTCCGTATATCCAATTAAAACAAGTTCCTCTTTAACAGCTTGCTCACCAATTTTGTCTAATTTGTCCAGGGTCATTGTCATGGGTAAGAACAGCTCTGGTTTTCCGGCTTGTTGTGCAATTCCCTCTAAGATATCCCTGTGGTTAATCACAATTTTTACCGGAATCCCTAATTTTTTGAAGACGTCGTCATAAATTTTTAGTAATTCGGCTTCAAACAATAAACTATTGGAACCCACAACATCAGCATCACATTGATAAAATTCTCTATATCGCCCCCGTTGAGGTCGATCTGCACGCCAAACTGGTTGAATTTGATATCTTTTAAAAGGGAAGGTGAGAAGATGCCGATTCATGGATACCACCCTTGCAAGGGGGACCGTTAGGTCATACCTGAGACCTTTTTCAGAAATTTGGGACAAGAGTTTAGATGAATCTCCATCTATTAAAAACTGAGAATTAGCATCTTTTAAAAAGTCTCCACTGTTAATTATTTTGAACAATAATTTGTCGCCTTCCTCACCATACTTCCCCATTAATGTAGAAAGGTTTTCCATTGCCGGAGTTTCCAGTGGCTGGTATCCATGGTGAATGAAGACCTCTTCAATTGTTTTAAATATAAACTTTCTCCTTCTAGTCTGAAGTGGAAGAAAATCGCGGGTTCCTTTTGCTAAACTTGGTTTTTGGGACATGGGTTAGGCGCCTTTAAATTGTCTCAAAAATCTCAAATCATTTTCAAAATAATATCTGATATCAGGAATTTTATAAAGTAACATAGCCTGCCGTTCTATTCCCATACCAAAAGCAAAGCCGGAATAAATTTCAGGATCAATACCACAATTTGAGAGGACGGCGGGGTCTACCATTCCGCAGCCTAGTATTTCAAGCCAACCTGTTCCCTTTGTAATCCGATAATCTGTTTCATCCTTCAACCCCCAATAGATGTCCATTTCTGCTGATGGCTCGGTAAATGGGAAATATGAGGGTCTCAGACGTATTTTAACATCCTGACCAAACATTTCCTTTGCAAAAAAAAGCAATGTTTGTTTCAAGTCTGCCATAGAAACCCCTTTGTCAACGTAAAGCCCTTCTACCTGATGAAACTGACAATGTGATCGAGCGGAGATCGTTTCGTTTCTGTAAACTCTTCCAGGCGCCAGGATTCTAATGGGGGGCTTGTGGGCCTTCATAAATCTGGATTGCACGGAGGAGGTGTGTGTACGTAGGAGTATGTTTGGTAAATCCTTCAAATAAAAAGTATCCTGCATGTCTCTGGCAGGATGATCATCGGGTGTATTTAAAGCAGTGAAATTATGCCAATCGTCTTCAATTTCTCTGTCTTCGGCTACTTCAAAACCAATTTTTGAAAATATTCCAATTATTTTATCCATTACCTGAGAAATGGGATGACGTGAACCTCCTCCAAGATTAATTGAGGGTAGGCTCATATCTGGAGCAGAAACAATTTTGGAATCAGAACTTTCTAAAGCTAATGAACTGGCTGAATATTTTTCATCCGCTTGTTGTTTTATGGCATTCAACCTTAGTCCATATTCTTTTTTTTGATCTCCAGGAACCAAGCTGATGTTAGAAAAAAAGGCTTTCAGAACATTCTTTGATCCAAGATATTTAATTCTGAATTGTTCCAATTCAGACGCATTGGAAACCGAATGATTTAAAATTTCATTTCTCAAATTCTCTAATGGTGCAAACCAATCCTGGGACATTTATTTCGTTGTAGGGTTTGGAAAGGTCACAAAATACGGTAGATTTTCGTATGATCTGACATCCTGAATTGATTTTAGTGATAATTATCCAAAATCTACCGTGTGGATGTAAACTTGATCAGGCAATTCTGTTTCAGATGGACCTTATCCAGTACCTGACCAGGGCAAAAGTCAAATCATCCTAAAATGCGTGAATTGAATGTTAAATTGTAGGTTTAATCACGGTTGTTAAGGAGAATTCACCTGAAATTTAAAAATGCCCTTATTTTTGATTTATTAATGAAAGTCTCCAACCAAATTCAGTCTAAAGGGCTTCAACGTATATTTTTCTTTGCAATGTGTATCTGTGTATGTGCATTGTCCTGGTCGATTTTTTTGATGAGCATATCCACAATTATTTTGGGTATAATAATTTTTTTTAAGGAAGATCACGAGGGAGTTGGTCTTATTAGCAAACTGGATTTTTTTAACATAACAAAAGAAATTTTTAAGGAGCCAATTCCTGGGTGGATAATTGTTTATTATTTGAGTGTGGTAATTTCAGGATTTTGGTCAACTGATAAATTGCTTTGGTTAGACCAGTTGAGAATCCAATTACCAATTTTGGTATTTCCATTAGCCTTTATTGCACATGGCAAACTGGCAAGGAAGGATATTGAATTAATTACATTTATTGGTATCATTAGTCTGTGGATTGTTTCCATTCAAGTACTTTGGAATTATCTGAATCATTACAGCGAAATGAACTTGGCCCTGCTTAAGGGAATTCCTATAGAAACGCCTATTTCACATGTGCGTTTTAGTTTAATTATTGCTTGCGCGATTCTATTATTGGTGGATAGACTTTTAAGTAAGACAAGTATCAAATATTCCGCAACCGATATTTTTATTATTTTTTTAATTCTATTTTTTTTCGTTCTAATCCACGTGCTTAGTGTTAAATCAGGAATTTTGGGACTATACATTGGAATTATTGTATATCTTTTGGTTTTTGCATTCAAACGAAAGAAATATTCTATTCTGGTGATAGGATTAGGATTGACTATTGTTGTAGTTGGCATCCTTTTTTATTTAAGCCCCAGTCTACAAAATAAATATTATTATACTATATGGCAAATAGGCGAATTTTCAAGGGGTAAGTGGTTATATTATTCAGATTTGGAGCGCTTGAAATCAATAGAAATGGGATGGGAAATGATCAAGTTACATCCAATTCTTGGGAGCGGAATTGGAGATATGCATTCAGTTACCGAAAAAACATATTTAGAACATCTTAATCATAGGCTCATTAAATATCCACACAATCAATTTATTTACAGTTGGGCATTTTGTGGTATTTTCAGTATATTGAGTTTAGTCGGTATATTTTGGGCATCTTTTATTAGGAGAGGCTCTTTTAGAATTGAAATATCTGTCGCTGCCTTGGCAGTGATATGGAGTTCATTTTTATATGAGCATACTTTGGCATCACAAGCAGGAATTAGTTTGTTTTTAACCATTAGTCTTTTGGCTTGGTCTAGGCAGAAATCAAATACTATTTAGAAATTGGAGCGGATGCATAAGAATTTAAAGCTAGCTCATATATTGCTATTCCTGGTTGCATTTATTTATGGAGCTAACTATTCCATTGCAAAAATTGTATTGGATCCCGGGCTTATCGGAGCCAATGGATTTATACTTTTGAGAATATCGGTGGCTTCTGTACTATTTATCTTTTTCTTTGGGATGCCGAAGAAAATTTTGAAGTCTGATCATGTCGAACTATTAATTTGTTCAATTACAGGTGTTTTGGCAAACCAACTCTTGTTTTTTAATGGCTTAGCCCTTACCAGTCCAATTCATGCGGCGCTGATTATGGTATGTACACCTTTGTTGGTTTTGATTTTGGGCTTTATAAATGGAAAGATTCTTAGTAAAACCAATTGGGTGGGTTGTATCATCGGATTTGTAGGAGCTGTGGGCTTAATATTGTCAGGCAATCCTAATGATTCACGCAGTGGCAATTGGGTTGGAGACCTACTTGTGTTAGCAAATGCAATTTCGTATGCATTTTATCTTACCAGAGTTCCAAAGTTGTTAGATAAGTATTCAGCTTTTGAAATTATGAAATGGATATTTCTGATTGCGTGCCTTTTGTGTCTGCCATTTGGAATCCGGGAATTGGAAATTGTGAATTGGGGTAACTTTTCAACGAATGAATGGATGGCTTTGGGATTTGTGTTAGTGTGTACTACATTTTTAGCCTACACCTTTAATGCCAAAGCTTTGGTTTTGAGTGATTCAAGTCTGGTTAGTAACTATATTTATTTACAGCCCCTACTTGCTGTAATTTTTGCACTTATAATGAAAAAAGGAGAATTAAATGTAGCCATCACCGGCAGTGGTTTGCTTATCATTGCCGGAGTTTTTCTTTCAGGAAGAAAACTTTGATTTTTTTTCAAAAATTCTTTAATATTTACTTTGCAGTGAAAAATAAGGAGTTATGAATGTTTCAAAATAACATGCAAAATTTTCATCATTTATATAATCTTGAGGACAAGAAAATTGAATATATAAAACTGATGAGGCATTCAACTGAGAAAATGTAGAATATTTTTTTTTATTAGACTAATCGGAAGAATTATATACTTTTACGGAGTCATTATTAATCCCTGAGAAGATAGTGTCTAGGAAAACGAAGCAAAATCCAAAACTTTCAAAACTCATAGCTGAGTTTGAGGACTCTGTACAGAGTCTTTCACCAGATTTATGGGTTGAGAAATCCTACCACAAACTGATCTCTCATTACGAAGAGCAGGGATGGCCTGAAAGATCCTTACAAGTGGTTGATATTGCATTGAAGCAATACAAGTATCGAATTGAGTTTTATATTACAAAGGTTAGACTTTTAATGAGTTTAAGCCGATATGAGGAAGCTCTTGAAATTGTAAATCAAGCTTATCATTTGTCGCCATATGATGTTGAAATTCCCTTACTTAAAGCAAAAGTGCTGACCATTCAGGGATATGAAGAAGAAGCGCTTCTTATCATCGATGAGCTCAAATTAATCTTCCAAAAAACCGATCTGCAGGAAATTTTATTAATGGAAGCTTTTATTAATGAGTCAATGAAAGATTTTGAAAAAATGTTCTATACGCTTAAGGAAGCGTTAACCATAAATCCTAATAATTCTAAAGCACTCCAACAAATTTGGGTAAGTGTAGAATTTTCTAAGAAATATGAAGAAAGTGTGGAGTTACACACTGAAATTATAGATAAAAATCCTTATTCTTATTTGGCCTGGTATAATCTGGGTCATGCTCACTCTTGTTTAGGAGAATATGACAAGGCAATGGAAGCCCTTGAATATTCTTTTCTGATAAACAATAAGTTTGAACAAGGATATATGGATTGTGCGGAGTTGGCTTTGCAGATGGGTGCCTATGAAAAGGCATTCCAATGTTATTCAGAGGCCAATGAAATGTTTGGTCCGGATACTGAGCTTGTTGCTTTTATGGCTGAGTGTTTAATTAAACTTAATCGTTATAAAGAAGCAAAAAATATTTTGCAGAAGACGATTAGCCAGGATCCTTTTAATGATGAAGTTTTTTATTACTTAGGAGAATGTTACCTTAAGGAGGAGAATTGGGAATTTGCGCTGAAGTATTTCCTGGAGGCTTTAGAGATAGATGAATACCGGGAGGAGTATCATGCAGGTGCCGCGAAAGCTTACGAGAACCTTTCCAACCTAAGAAAAGCAGAAATCCACTACAATAAAGCTGCACGATGTGGTCAAGAGCAAAGCCAGTACTGGGCGATGTATATAAAATTTCTACTTCAACAAAATAATTTGACCAAGGCAGAAAAGGTACTGCTGAGAGCTGATAAGTATTCTGTTGGGGCTGATCTATGTTACTGTAAAATTGCACTCCAACTTTTGAGTGGAGATCGATCTGGCGCCATTGTTGGGTTGGAGGAAGTTTTGCAAGATGATGCAGCGGGCAGTGATTTACTGTTTGAATTGATACCATCGCTCAAAGAGGACCAAGAAATAAGAGGAATGATCCGTTATTTTGCCGTATAAAAAATCTGACGACTTATTTAATTTTTTGATCATTTGGTTTAACCACAAGGATCGCCTAAACAATTTTTGACATCCATAAAGTCGCATCTTTTTTTCTTTTGATGAGAATTCATAATGTGGCAGAGACAATGACTTGGCTGTGACAGCTTTTTTTTTGTTAAAGTACTTGTAGGCTCTTAAGGTTATTGATCAATTTTTTTTATTTGGGAAAGTTTTTTAATGAAGAAAATGAATCTTCATTTTTACATCTTCGATTGGTCTATCTCCTTGAGCAGTTTGCACAGAGGCAATTTTGTCAATTACTTCGAGCCCTTCGATTACTTCACCAAAGACTGTATATTCTTGATCGAGAAAGGGGGTGCCACCATTTTCAAAATATATTTTCTTTTGTTGATCACTGTACTTAATCCCTTTTTGATCTTCTATTCTACTCAAAGTGGATTCAGATTGGATGTTTCCCTGGACAATATAAAATTGTGAGCCGGAAGATTTCTTTTCAGGATTTACAGAATCACCCGTGCGGGCTGCAGCCAAAGCACCTTTTTTATGAATGAAATTTTTATTAAACTCCGAGGGTATAGTATATCCAGGACCTCCGCTACCTAATGGACTGCCGGGTGAGGCTGTCCGGGAATCAGGATCCCCACCCTGAATCATAAATCCCCCAATTACTCTGTGAAACAAAAGATCATCAAAATAACCTTCTTCCACTAATTTGGAAAAGTTGTCTCTGTGCAAAGGAGTTTCGTCATAAAGTTGGACCAACATCGAGCCAAATTTTGTATCAATTCTTATGAGACATTTGTCCGGATGTTTTACTTCAATGATTGAGCTACTTTCTAAGATTTTTTTTCCGAAATTAACTTTAAGAACAACTTTGTGTAATCCTGATTTTGTGAACTGGTGGATTGGGTCTTTATCAAAAGAAGTCTCCCCATCACCAAAATCCCATTCATACGACAATGCTTTTGATGAGAGGTTAGTAAAATTTATTTTTTCCGGTATTTTAACAACAGTTTTGTTGCTGGTAAACTTGCTGAACTTTTTAGCACAAGATGAAATGCCTAAAAGAACCGCAAAAGCAGTTGATATAATTAAAGTCCATCTCATGATAACTAATCTACCAGTTTAATAGTCATTTTAATATCAGACTGTGGCCTGTTCATCTGATCACCTTGAACGGCTGCAATTTTATCAATTACTTCAATTCCTTCCACTACTTCTCCAAAAACAGTATAGTCGCCATCTAAAAACGGAGTTCCACCCAAAGTTGCATATTTTTTTATGTCAGCTTCAGAGTAGTTCAATCCTTTTTGCATCGCCAGCATTTGTATTTGTGCAGGATCCATTGTTTGACCTTGTACGAGGTAAAATTGTGATCCTGATGACTTTTTTTGAGGATTTACCTGATCGCCTTGTCTGGCTGCACACAACGCCCCCTTAAAATGAAATTTACCAATTTCTGCATCGATGGTATAACCAGGGCCACCTGAACCAAGAGGTTGACCAGGAGACGCATTTTTTGAATCCGGATCTCCTCCCTGTATCATAAAATTATTGATTACTCTGTGAAAGAGAGTTCCGTCGTAAAACTTTTCCTGTACCAATTTAATGAAATTTGCTTTATGTTTTGGAGTAGAATCATAGAGCCTGACTTTCATGTTTCCATAGCTTGTTTCAATCAATGCAAAATTTCCTGATTTTTTGCTGGTGCAGGAAAATGCCAATGTTACTAGCAGTAGACCAAATAATATTTGTTTCATGATATTTTTTGATTAATGTATTCTGAATAATTGATTTGAAAATAATCAACGACCTTTCTTTTCAGGTATTGTTCCTGCTCCTTAACACCCTTTAGAGTAAAAGGTTTTATTAATTCATAATGTGGCCATCCATCCTGATCTAAGCCTTCAAAGGAGTAATAACCGTCTTGCGACAACAATCGACAAGAGGCAATGTGCATCAAGTCTTGTTTTTCTTCTTTGGTAAACTTTTCAGTAATGGGTCTGCCAAATTCCTGAATTCCAATAAGAAAAAGAATAGCGTTAAGATCCGGCAATTCTTTTCGATTCAGACGGTCTTTAATAAAATGTCTAACTCTGAGCCATTCAAAGTCAAGTTCCCAATCTTCCATAAGGCTGCAAAGTTATTCTATTAATGTCATTGACAAAAGCTGGGACTGATTTTTTGATTTCGTAGATCCAGGCACAAACCTTTTAAATATATTAATCAAAATATGCAAACTTCCTAAGTTGTTGAAATCAAGGACTAAAAACCTTATTCCTCTCTAAAAACGGCTTCGATTTCTTTAATTTTTGCAGTTGGCAGAAGAGAGGCCAGGAAAACAATAGAAAGTACTGTGAAGCTTACCAATAGGAAGTCTTCAGGCCGCAAAGCAATAGGGTATGCATCTATAATAAATTCATCAGGAACTCTGATCAAGGCGTAATTCATTTGCAGGATGTAAAAAAGCATTGCCACGAAGAATCCCAGTATAAGTCCAATTAATCCGATACCCAGGCCAACCAACAAGAATATTTTCTTTATTTGGTGGTTGGTCATCCCCAAAGATTTGAGTATCGAAATGTCCTTTCTTTTTTCCAAAACAATCATCCAGAGAGTGCCTACAATTGTAAAAGATACAAGAATGAGTGTAAGGCTAAACAGAAGGAAAAAGAGCCACTTTTCAAGATTCATAATTTTTAGAAAGGCTTCATCCTGTTTATATCTGTCTTTTACAATAAAATCAGAACCGCAAATCTGTTGGATTTTAGGGATTAGAGATTTTATATCAATTTGCGGATGAATCTTGATTTCTATTGCAGAAAGTAAATCTGGTGCGTTTATTAATTTTTGCAACATGTCAAGATCTGCAAACAAATATTCATAATCGGCATCTTGATGCAACGAGAACACTGCGGTGGGTCTAAGAGCGTGTCGGCTAAATTGTTCTTGAGAAAATTCATTTTTTACTTGATCTCCATTGGGAGTAAATACAAATAGGTCGGTCATCACATTTGATAGAGAAACCCCTAATTTATTAGCCAAGCCAAGTCCTATCCAAGTGAAGTTGGGTTCTGAAGAGAATTTAAGTTCTCCTTCAACCAGAGCAGAATCCAATAAGCTAACATGGACAAAATTAGAATCAACTCCTTTAATAATTCCAAAATCCTGAGCTTTGTCATATTGGAGCATACATGTTTGGTCCAGTGTTTTTGCCAGATATTTTATTTCCGGAAGGGAGGCGATTTCATTAATATTTAATAGTTTTTCGTCGAAGGCTTTACCGGATGCACTGACGATCTTAATATCAGGATTATGTTTGCTAAATAGACCAGATAGCAGATTTTCAAAACCATTAAATACTGAAAGGACTATGATCAGAGCTGCAGTTCCAACAGCAAGGCCCACAACCGAAATTCCAGTAATAAGATGTATTGCCTGAGAAGATTTTTTCTTAATGAGATATTTTATTGCAATAAAGGTAGTAGGATTCATGAGCGTGTTTTGATGGCGTTATAAATGGCATCATGAATTTTTGAGCGATACCTGTTCCTATGGAGTAAGTTTATTTTACTGTTCGGAAAAGTTCTGTTTGATAAAAAAATATAGACCAGATTTTGATCAGGATCAGCCCAGGCGCAGGTTCCAGTAAATCCCTGGTGACCAAAAGTTCTGATCGACGAAAGTGTAGAGACATATGGGAATTCAAGATTGCTTGTATCTCTTAAATCAAAGCACAAACCTCTTCTGCCTAATTCTTCATCTCTTCCTGTGAATAGGCTAATTTGAGGTGCAGTAAAATACTCCCTTCCGCCATAATTGCCATTGTTCAAGAAACATTGCATAATTATCGCCACATCTTTTGAATTGGCAAAGAGACCTGCATGTCCACTTACTCCACCTAGCAAAGCGGCCCCCATATCATGTACATAGCCATGGAGGGTCTGATGCCTAAAATATGAATCTTCTTCGGAAGGAGCGATTTGTGGGATTGTGTAATTTTTATTCCTTGGATTGTACCTCATAAAATTTAAACCAAGTGGTTGGTAAAAACTTTTATTAAGAAATTCCTCAAAGTTTACACCGGTAAGACTATCCACCAAAGCTGGAATAAAGTAAAATCCAAGATCTGAATAAAGGAATTTTTTTTGTTCGTGTAGTTTACTATTGATTATTCTCAATTTTACAGAATCAAGATAATCAGCGCGCAGGAACAAGTCCTCCGCAACACAAATAGGAAAGGAGTCCGAGTATTGGTGTCTGTAAAATTCCTTATTGATAAGGTTAAATGTATCCTGACCAACCAATGTTGATTTGTAGAAAGGAATCCATGTTGCAAGTCTGGCCTGATGAAGCAGGATATCTCTGATCGGAATATTTTCTTTATTGGATCCTTTCAGAATTGGCAGATAAAGGGATAGTTTTTTTTTTACATCGAGAAGATTGTCATCATCCATCAACATTAGCGCAGGTGCTGAAGCAAGAATTTTAGTTAAGCTGGCCAAATCATAAACAGTTTCAAGTTGAACTGAATGCGCAGGATTGTAATCAAGAGAACCGAATGATTTTTGGTATAATATTTTATTATCTTTTGCCACCAGAATTTGGCATCCAGGAGCAACTTTCTGTTCTACTAACTTTTGTGCTAATTTATCTATCACCATAAGGCTGTCTGAATTTAATCCAGTAGCTTCGGGTATCGCATAACCCATTCGTAAAAGAGATGGCCTCTTAATAGATTTACCAAAATAAAAATTGGGTGAAATTTCCAAAGGCAAGCTTCCTCTGATTGGGTCGGTACCAAATAAAAGTTGTGCGGCAATATCCTGTGCCACAAAATTATCCTCGTATGCCAATAGAATTGACGGCAATTGGTCAAAATCTTTAATGATATAGGGGTTTCCAAAAACTACCAGAATTATTTTCTTGTAACTGGCAAGATTCAGAATTATATTTTTTAAATTTTGGGTGAGACCAAAACTGTCTTTAATTTTATAGCTTAATTTATGGAGTGATATTATTATGAGGTCAGCTGAATTAAGTGTATCTAAAACTTGTAAATCAATGGTGTCATTTTTATTTATGTAAAAATGACGGGCATTACAAAAGTCAGAAATTCGTGATTGAAATTTTGTAATACTGTTTACTCCAATACTGAGGCTTACTATTTTTTTCTCTAGATCCCGTATAGGAACATTTAGCATGGTATCTTTTACCAAAGTTATTGCTTGTCTATAAATATTTTCTTTTAGGGCCTGTGCATTTGGGTGGTTGATTTTGTTTAAGAGGTCAGAAGAATCAGGTTCCTGATAATTTGACAAACCGGCTTTGGATTTAGCTTCTAAAATTAATCTTACGGACTGATTCAACCTGTCAATGGAATAGCTACCATTTTCAATGGCTGCCAGAATTTTTAAAAAAGCTTCTTCGATATTTTCACTCAATAACAGAATGTTATTTCCGGCTTTCAGTGCCTCAATTTCTAATTCACCAGGTTGGAAGGATTTAGATACCGCTTTCATCTCCAGGGCATCTGTAATTACCAGCCCCTTGTAATGGAATTCTTCACGGAGAATGTTATGGATGATGTTATGTGATAATGTAGCAGGTATAACTTGTTGTTCTTCCAGTTTTGGGATAGCAAGGTGTCCTACCATAACAGAGGCAATGTCTTTGGAACACAAAACCCTGAAGGGAAATAATTCTAAAGTGTCTAATTGATTTTTTTCTTGATTTAAAGTAGGTAATGCTTCATGAGAATCCATGTCAGTATCACCATGGCCAGGAAAATGCTTGGCGCAGGCGAGGATACCGCCGTCCTGCAGTCCTTGCATATAAGCGTAAGATTTATTCGTAACCAAAATTTTGTCTGACCCGAAGGACCTTTCATTAATTACCGGATTGTTAGGATTGTTATTTATGTCCAGAACAGGAGCAAAATTTAAATGAATACCTAAAAATTTTAATTGGGCAGCCATTTGTTTTCCCATCTGATAAATTAGTTTGTTGTCCTGGACAGCTCCAAGTGTCAATTGTTTGGGAAAGTAAAATCCATCCTGTTTAAGTCTCATCCCAAGTCCCCATTCAGCGTCAATACTTACGAGCAAAGGAATTTTTGATACATTCTGGTATTGTCTAGTGAGCTCTGCCTGGGTATTGGCACTACCCTGGAAAAAACAAAGCCCCCCGATATTTTTTTCTAAAATGAGTCTGTAAATTCTATTGATGTGCCCAGTATCGCTGTTGCCATAAGCACGGACCATAAACAGTTGTCCAATTTTTTCATTGAGTGTCATGGTTGACAACAATGAATCAACCCAATTTTTATTTACAATTTGCAATTGGGCATAAACATCTTTAGAGAGTATCCAAAAAGTACAAAGTATGAAAACATTTCTAAACTTCATTACTTACTGTGCGCATTGAATTTATTTAAAATATCCGGGTCTATTGCCTTGGCTGCTTTAAGCGCCTTGTCTGCATTAACCTGATCTCCTGCATTTAAGTAAGTCAAGTATACATTGAAATGCGCTTCTGCATTTTTTGGATTTTTAATCAGCACTTTATTAAAAAATTCCAATGCTTTGTTGTAATCTTTCAGAACTCCATAGGCTACTCCCAATAATGAAATGGTTTCCTGATCATCAGAATTCATACTGTATGCTTTGTTGAGATATTCAAGAGCTTTGACTGGATCATTTTCTACCATACCTGATTGTCTGCCTTTCTCCCTATAGGACAGGTGTAAGTTTTTAAAAGCCTCTTCATCATGAGGTAAATACTTTAATATGAACTCATAACGCAGAATTGCCAGTCCGTATTCTTTGGACAAAAAGTAAGCATTTCCCAGAAGCATATAAGCGTCAAAATACATTGGATGTAATTCAATTGCTTTCAGCAGATGTTTTTTTGCACGAGATAGATTAGCCTCTATCTTTGAAGGATCTTTTTCCTGGGTATTGGCATCGAGAAGTACCCCGCCTACTGCATTATTTATTTTGGCGCTGTTGGGTGAATTTTTCACATCGGTAGTGATAAGAGTAAAGTCATTTTTCCAATCAAAATTGCGTGAAATGGTCTTGGCTCCATAAAGTAAAATCAAGAGCACCAGCAAACCTGTTCCAAGGGATTTATTTTTTTGAAGGATAGTTACGAAACCAAAGGACATCAAAATGGAAAAACCCACTGATGGCATGAATAGGAATCGTTCACCCATAAATGTTCCAATCGGAAAAATTATGTTACAAACAAGTCCCAATGGCAGGAGGTAAAATAATATGGAATAAGATATATGTGGCCTCGTATTTCTAAACTTAATTATGGCATATATTAAGGTCGTATAAATGGCTAAGGATGATAATGGAATTATATTCCAAATCGATTGAATGGCAATTTGTTTGGGGTAATAATCATAAGTTAATGGGTGAGGGAAAAGAAGTAAACCTATATATTTCAACAAAGTATAAAATATAGTGCCATACCGTTCCGCTGTGGAAACGTATATATATTTATTGTTGACAAATTTCAAAAAGGGGTTATTCATTAGTTCCCCTGATTCTCCGGCAATTGGATTCCAGCCAAGAATTTGTGCACGAATGAGGAAAAACAGTATTCCGGGAATTATTAGCCAACACATGTATTTGATGGCTACATTAAATTTTTGATTATACAATAAATAAAGACCAGCCGGAATTAACAAAATAAAAGTTATCGCATTTTCTTTGGACATAAGTCCTAAAAACAAGCTTAAAAGAGCAAAAAGCAAATTTTTATTTTTGTTAGTTTCAATATAATTTAGAATGAAATTAAAACATAATAGGGAGAAAAGCAGTGCGGCTATTTCATCCAATCCTTTGACATTAGTTACGCATTCTGTATGAACTGGATGAGCAAGATAAATAAGAGTACTGAGAAATGCCAGGATGGGTGTTTTGTCTTTGAAGCGGTGAAAAAATAATCTACTTAATACCTTGTATAAAAGTAAGCACAAAAGCAGATATGCCAATAAGTTAAATAAATGAAAGACAAAAGGCATTGCTCCAAATATCTCATATACGATGGCAAAAAAAACTGGTGTGAGTGGCCGGTAACGTCCTCCTGAGACCAGTTTATCTTTTCCTTCTTTTTTAAAAAATCCCCTAAAAGTATCCTTGGTCAATAAATCAGGAATTCCACTAATCCCTTTAATCACATATTCGTTTCGCGTAATTACAATGCCATCGTCTACTGCAAACTCATTTACCAGAGAATTTCCATAAAATATAAACACCAGAATCCCAATCAGCAGGCGATGATGCTTTGCTGAACTTAAAAGATGGTCATAAATCGATCCAAGCATTTTTAAAATTTTATGAATGCGTGATGGGCCTTAAGAGTGTATCACAGAATAAATATTATTCCATGGTGCTGTAGACGTTTTGTACATCTTCATCTTCTTCAATTTTGTCAAGAAGTTTATTTACTTCTTCTTCTTGTTCTGGCGAAAGTTTTTTGGTGGTGGTTGGAATGCGGTCAAAACCAGACTCAATGATTTCAAAATTGTGTTGTTCAAAATAGGATTGGAGTTTACCGAAAGCATCAAATGCACCGTATACAATTACTTCATCGCCTTCAACAGATAATTCCTCACAGCCGCAGTCGATGAGTTCCAATTCCAACATTTCCGGATCAAGGTCGGTAGGCTTTTTGAATCTGAAATTACATTTATGTTCGAACATGAATGATACAGAACCGGTTACACCCAGACTACCACCATATTTATTAAAATAGGATCGTACGTTCGCAACAGTTCGAGTGTGATTGTCGGTAGCGGTCTCTACCAGAACAGCGATCCCATGTGGTGCATATCCTTCATAAATGATGATCTCCAAATCTTTTTCTTCCTTAGAGGTAGCTTTTTTTAATAGCAGCTTCCAATCTGTCCTTAGGCATGTTGAGGGCCTTTGCATTCTGCATTGCTGCCCTTAATCTAGGGTTGTTATCCGGATTGGGTCCTGATGCTTTTACAGCCATGAAGACATCTTTACTAATCCGAGCAAATTGTTTGCTCATTTTAGCAAACCTGGCAAACATTTTATGTTTTCTGACTTCAAAAATTCTACCCATATTCTCCTGAACTTAAAAATTTAGGCAAAAATAGCTTTTGGCAGCGACTTTTTGTTTAAAAACAGGGGATTAAGCCAATTTTGGACATTAGAAATAACCTTTAGAAGCAGTGCTGAGTTTATAACCCAATCCTGGATCTGCGCGGTATGCTTTCTTCATGAATTCAGTTGCAGTGTTTTTGTCCCCCATTTTGAAATAGGTGTTGGCGAGATTAGCCAACATCATTCCAGCATTTGGTGGATTCATTTCAAGGGCTTTATTAAAATACTTGATGGATTCAGGAAAATTCTCTTTTACTCCGTAGGCGATGCCAAGAGATTCCAATAAACGGGCATCATTAGGGTTTATCTTCATGGCTTTTATCAGGTAATCTATGGACTTATCTAAGTCAATTTGTTTGAGCGCCATCATACGACCTTGTTCACGATAGGATGCCTGTAGATTTTTTATTACATCTTTTCCTGTAGGAACGAGGTCCAAATATTTTTCATAAGTTTCAGCAGCTTTTAAATATTCCTTGCGCATGTAATAGGAGTTGCCCAATAGGTGGATGGCATTGATGTTGCGCGGATATAGTTGAATGGTTTTGTCCAAATGTATAACTGCTTCATCCAGAATTTTTCGTCCTTCCAAACTGTCTTTGGTAACTTTGAATTTCTCAATCCTGTTGTAGGCAAGTGAACTGTGTGCTTTGGCGCTATTTTTTGAAACCTCAACATCCGTAGAAAAAAGTTTATAATCATCTTTCCAAACTAAATTACGGGAAATTGTTTTAACGCTGTATAATCCGATAATAAGAAACAGGGTAGTGAATCCAGCCCATTTATTTTTTTGGAAGAGATAAAATAAACCATACCCAATAAGGATACAAAATCCAAGAGACGAAGCAAAGATGAAACGTTCGCCCATGGGTGTGCCTATATTGATGACCAGGTTAGAAATTAGTATTAATGGAATTAGGTAAGCGAGCAGTGAAAAACTGATCAATGTTTTTGATTTAAAATATCTGATCGTGAAGAATATGATCAGACTATAAAACAATAAGGAAAGCAAAGGAATTCCAGACGCTAAACTAACCAGTGGAATTTGTTTTGGAAAATAATCGTGTGTCAGCGGGTGAGGAAATATTAACAACCCTATGTACTTAATCAACGTATAAAATATCATTCCAAGTTTTTCCGCAGAGGTAGCTTCGACCAAACTGTTACCTCTCATTTTTAAGAAAGGGTTCGTCATAAGGTCTCGGGTAGGTGCGTCAAAGAGGCTGAAACCTAAAACAGCTACCCGGGCTGATATATACAGGATAGATGCAATCAAAATTGGAACAATGTTTTTGATAGTGTCTAATAATTTTAGATTTCGAAACATTATCAAGCCAATTGGAATCAGCAATACATAATGTATGGCGTTTTCTTTTGAAAACAGAGCTAAAGCAAATAATGGAAGGCTGGTCCAAAGCCAGATCTTTTTGTTGTCGTCAATGGATTTCAAAATACAAAGAAAAGCGAGCACAGAAAACCATAATGAGAATATTTCGTCTAATCCTTTCACATTGGCAACAACCTCCGTATGGATTGGGTGTGTAGCGAAAAGCAAAGTCGCCAGAAAAGAAATTGGATTGGCATAATCTGGAAATTTGGACTTCAATAGTCTTGCCAGTAATAAATAAATTGAAAGACAAAGGAGAGAAAAGAACAGGATGTTCAATAAATGGAAAATGAAGGCATTTTCTCCAACAAACTCGTATACAAATGCAAAGAAAATTAATGTTAGTGGACGGTAACGACCTCCGGTAACGGCTGTAGCGCTGTTTTCAGATTTTAGGAATCCTTTGAAAGTGTCATACTTTAAAATGTCAGGAATCCCGGAAACCCCTCTTGTCACATATTCATTTTTTTTAATGACTATGTTGTCATCCAGCACAAATGAGTTGTTTAAGGTATTAAAATACAAAGCAAGGGGAAATAAAAATACAAGGATCTTTTGAAAATTTCCGTTAATTATTAGTTTGCCAATCATATTGTTCATTCTAAAATAAGCAATTACATATGTGATCAATTTTCCATAAAAGACCTGATACTTTAATTCATCTTTTAAGGATTGCAAATATAGGGAAATGTGCGCTTACCACTTTTACTTGAATGGGGAGTTTCAAAAATCTTTAAAATTGTCAAGCATTTCTTATGAGCACTTAATATTTATCCCCTCTATTCAATTCTGGCTACAGGATATATCCTATAATAAGGTTCACCGACATGAGATTGTTCATAAATGTATTCAAGACGAGAATTTTTGTTTGTTGCAAATTCAGAATCAGTGTTTAGTTTGTTTTGATATTTCAATTTAAGGATAGGATCATTTTGTAATATTTTATCTGCAATTGGTGCGAACAAATAATCGGAGAAATATTCTTTCCTTTGGAGAATGGCATCGAAAAAATTCCATGAAAAATAAGAGTCCACACCCTGAGGCTCAAGCGTTTCTATTAAAAAGCGTACAGCCGTTTGATTTGTTGAAATCAAATAGTCTCCTTTGAAATAAGGATAGCTAATTTTCATTCTGCTTACACTTATTTTATTGTGATAGAAATGATTTTCGTAGGGAACATTTGGAGAGGTAAAATCTTCAATTTTGTAGAAAATGGCATCAACAATAGTATCTTCTGTAAGTGGGATTAGTTCAACCCTATTGGCTTTTAATCTCTCTGCCACTTCATCATAGGCTTTGGGTAGGATGTAGTATTTTGGTTTGCTAACCTCAATTTCTTTGATAAAAGTATTGTAATAAAGTATATTTTGTTCGTATTTTCTCTCCGGGTTAAAGTTGTATATGTTTAATTGTAAATTGGGATAAGAAATTAATTCGGTTTCATAACCTTTAAAAAGCAGGGTATCAGCCTGAGAGGCATCCATTTTCCATTTCAATGTAACCGTGTTTTCATTTTTAGTTTGAACTATAGCTATTTTACGCGCCTCCCTGATTTCAGAATGGTGATTAGCCGTAAAATTAATTAGATGATTCATTAAGTTTAAAGTTGACTGGACTCGTATATTAAATGGTTTTAGCATGTGGGTTTCGATCATCAATGGAAAGCTGTGATGGAGGCTTGCAAAGCCAGTAGAAAATCTTGAATTGTCCAAAAATCCATAAATACCTTTTTTAGGAGTATCTTCAACATTTACGTACGGGATCATTTCATCGTTTTGTGCCTTCATCTGATCATACAAATAGGGTAACATTTGGAGATACATGAATTTCCTAACTGGTTCAGAAAGTTTATTTTTTTGTGAGGCAAGGAGTGAAATGTTGTATGGATAATCAGCTCCATCAGAAGTATGTGTTTCTATAAATACATCAGGGTCCCATTGATTAAAAATTTTGGTAAAAGTCTTTGCATTTCTGCTGTCACATTTTATGTAATCTCTATTGAGATCCAAATAATTTCTATTTCCACGAAAGCCATAGGATTCGGGACCATTTTGATTGGCGCGAGTGTGGTTGTTTCGCATGAGTGCGCCACCCACATTGTATATTGGTATAATTACGATGCTCACATTGTCCAACACTTTTTTGGTGGCGGGCAACTCTCTGGCCAGCATCATAGATGCATCAATTCCTTCTGGTTCACCGGGATGTATTCCATTATTGATAAGGATTATTGCCCGACCTTTTGCGCGAATTTTCTCAGGTGATGAATATCCATCCTTGTCAATGATGACAAGATGCAAAGGTTCTGCAACATCGGATGGTCCTGCTTCCAGCATATTGATCTTCCTGTTTTTGCGATCGAGTAATTGATAAAAATCAATGCATTGTGCATAGGTAGTTGTTCGGGCAGGATTTTTCTCAAATGGCGTTAAGTCTGTGTCTTGTGAATATGCAATGGTTGTTGCTAAGAATAAGGGAAAGTATGTTAATAAAGTTATTAATTTTTTACAAAAGTATATTTTCTTGTAAATCATAATGGAATAGTAGAGATTGTGATAGTTTGTTAATAAAGTTGAGGTAATAATTAAATTTGAAAGTAATGCAAGGAGTTCATTAATAGAATCAATCTATTTGTAATACATACTGGACATGACCGGATTGTGATCAGAAAATGAAGTTTGCAAAACTTTATGATTGCAAAATGCGAATTTCTTTTCATCTCCAAGAATAAAATCGATTCTTAATCCCGGCAGTGCACCAACAAATGTACTTCCAATACCATTTCCATTTTCCAGGAAGCTGTCCTTGCATTTTTTTGATAATTCTCTGTAGGCATAAGAAAACGGAGTGTCATTGAAATCACCTGCAATGATCACCGGATATTCCGATGCATCTGCATGTTTTTTTACCATTTCAGCTTGTTTTGCTCTTCGTAGAGACATTCTTCTGTATTGCACCAGCATTCTTTTGATCACATTTAGTTTTTCTGTATTTTTTTCTTCTTCGTCATCAGTTAGTTTATTTACGTCTTTTGAAATGCGGTTAGATTGTAAATGGACACTGTATATTCGGGTTCGTCTTCCATTGATCAGCATATCTACCCAAAGGCATGAATTGGTGTTGGTACCAAAATCAATTAATCCTTGATCCAAAATTGGGAATTTTGAATAAATGGCGGTGCCATGATTGATCATATAGTGGACATATGAGAAGAGACCTGTGCTGTTAATAATATTGTCTGCATATAAATTATTTTCCTGAACACATAGAATTTCAGGATCCGTTTTACGCAGGAATGAAAGAAATTGATTCTTGTTTTTTTGTTGACTTTGGTCAATGGTATCTTTTAAATTTTTAAGACCATATACATTAAAAGTCATTAGATTAAAATTATTGTTTTTACATTTTGGGGAAGGGTTTGGATCGTTCCAGGCATAAAACTTTTGTAAGTGGCTGTATCCTAAAAGCAGTATCACAAAAGACAAGAGTGCATATTGCCATTTAAAGACAAGCCATAAAAAGATGAACATCAGGTTTATTCCAAAACTAATAGGTACCAGCAGGCTAGAGATAGAAAAGATCCAAAAATTCTCTGGATTCACGCCGCATACTAAATAAAGTAGCACACAGGCAATTCCCCACACGATGTTGACAGAAAAAAGAAATTGCATCATAACTTATGCCTGCTTATAAACTCCAGATCCTGCTTTTCTTTTTCAGTAAGCGATTCAATTCCTTGATTTTTAATTTTATCAAGTAAAACATTTAATTTTTCTTCCAAATTGTCTTCAGAAATAATTTCTGTCTTGTGAGCAGATTTAGGCTTTCTAGTGACACTCATTTTGGCAGTAGTACCCAACTTTCTTTTATTTTCAACAAAAAGGCTTAGCACATCCATTTGATAGCCATTTCTTAAAAGTATAATGTACAGATACCCCCATAATGCTCCACCCAAATGAGCAAAGTGACCACCGGTATTTTGATTTTGAGTGGCCATTAACAGATCAATAAATAGCAAGGCTGCTGCAAGATATTTGATGGGTATGGTACCGAATATTAAAAGTCTTATAGAGTAATCCGGGGAAAGTGTCGCCGCTGCAAGTAAAAGTGCCATTACAGATGCAGAAGCTCCATAAGCAATGGTAAGATGCCCTGCGTACCATGGAATAATGGATGCAGATAAAAGAAAAAAAACAGCTCCCATCAGAGCACCTTGGAAGAAAATTCTAATGATGTGTTTTCTTCCGATAAAATCTTCTACAATCATTCCAAACCAATATAAAGCCATCATGTTCCACAACAGGTGAAACAACCCTTCATGAGTAAAAATATGTGTAATCCAAACCCAGGGAAATTTTAGGTTGAACCACAAATCTGAGGAGAGACTAAGGTACTTTAAAACCTCATTATATTCACCCGGGGTCATTCCATGGTTTCTCAGGATGAAATAGGATTTTAGTATGTTAATAACAAAGAATACCGCCACGCAAATGACAATAACTCTAATCAGAAACCCTCCTGTTCTGAGTTGATATTTTATGTCGCGAGAGATATCTGAAAACATATACTATCTTTTCCTGGTCCAATAAAGTAACAATAAAAATCCAAAAAGTGCTCCTCCCAAATGTGCAAAATGCGCAATCCCTGTGGACTGGCCACTTAGTCCCCATAAGAGGTCTGCAGCCAAAGTGAAAATAGCCAGATATTTGGCTTTTATTGGGAAGGGAATGAGCATGAGATAAAGTTCGATGTTGGGAAAAAGGTAAGCAAGACCAACGAATAAGCCATTGATGGCTCCGCTGGCACCCAAAGCAGGCACATTCATCTGGGAATAGTCACCGTTGATTTGAATTTGATACCACTTAAATGCCAGATGGAGCATGGCACCCCCAAAACCGCACACCGCAAAAAAAGTTACAAATCTTTTGGTCCCCAAAGAATTTTCCATCATAGGTCCAATGAAGAAGAGGGATAGCATGTTGAACATAAGATGGGATAGGTTGGCATGCATAAACATGTGTGTAACCAATTGCCAGGGATGGAAGAATGGGCTTTCAGGGTAGAAAAGGGCTAATACATATCGGTCCTCATTCATTAAAGTTGTGGTGCCAAGAAAAACAAGTATATTAAGAATAAGCAGATGTTTAACAGCTTCGGTGATGGGAATCATAAGGCATTGAAATTTTTAAGAAAATCCTGATGTTTGATATTGAAATAACATTTTTTACCAGTGGGACTTAAATTAGGTTTTTCGCATAGAAATAATTGTTCAATGAGTGCAGACATTTCTTCTTGACTCAAACTTTTTCCTTTTTTTATAGAAGAACTTAAAGCCATTGATCGTGCAATATTTTCAATCGGTGACAATTCGAATTCAAGATTGAATTTATATTGCTCCAGAACTTTATGGATGAGTTCAGTTTCTGAAAACTTTCCTTGTAATAAAGCCGGCATTCCATGAATAACAAATGAATCAGAGCCAAATTCTTCTAATTCAAAACCAATTGCATTAAAATATTCCTGAAGGGAGGAAAGTATTTTTGCATCTGTTTTACTGAGGTGAAAGGTCTGAGGAAACAACAATCGTTGTGACAATTGGGTTTGTTCACTCATTGATTTTTTATAATATTCATACATTATTCTTTCATGTGCTGCTTGTTGATCAATAAAAGTTAAACCATTGCGGCTTGCGTAAAAAATGTAAGAATTGTAAATCTGGAAGGGGACGATGTCAAGTAATTCTTGCTGGGGAAAAAATCCTTCATCCGAAGTATCGGTATTTAGAGGTGCAAATACCTGATCTTCTCTTTGTTGGATAACATCCCTGGGAACAGATGGGAAGGCAAGGTTTTTCCAATGGGTTGCACTTCCACCAGTTTGCGGTCTAGGCGTGAATTGGCCTGTATTTCCCATCATTTGATCCAATCCGGGGTTCGCGTTTTCAAAATCCAATCTAGGAGCTAGGCTATGTTTGCCTAATGCATGTTTTACTGTAACTTTCAAGAAATTATAAATTAATCTTTCGTCATCAAATTTGATTTCATGTTTTGTTGGATGAACGTTGATGTCTATTTTAGCAGGATCTATTTGCAGGAACAGCACATAAAACGGGTATGCTCCCGGAGCGATGAGTTCTTCATATGCTGAGATGATTGCATGGTTCAGATATGGACTCTTTATGAGTCTTCTGTTAACAAAAAGTATTTGCTCGCCTCGAGTCTTCTTAATTAGTTCCGGTTTGCCTATGAATCCTGTAATTTGTACAACTTCTGTATCCTGTTCGAGCGCGATTAGATCTTCGACATATTTTTTTCCATAAATGTTAAGAATTCTTTGTTTAAGGCTGCCAGCCGGCAGATTATACATTTCATTTTCACCTTGCGTGTAGACCCATTTAATTTCAGGATGGGCAAGAGCCTGTGAAATAAACTCGTCATGTATATGCCTTAACTCAACCGTATCGGATTTAAGAAACTTTCTCCTGGCAGGAATACTGAAGAATAGTTGTTCTACGCTTATTTGAGTGCCGGGAAGACAAGCACACCCTTCTTGTAATCTAATTTTTGAATCAGAAATTTGGATTCTGGTTCCTATGCTGTCCTCATGTCGTCTCGTCTTCATTTCAACTTGAGCAACAGAAGCAATTGAGGCAAGAGCTTCTCCTCTAAAACCTTTCGTTTGAATGGCAAAAAGATCCTCTGCAGATTTGATTTTGGAAGTTGCATGGCGTTCAAATGACATTCTTGCATCGGTAGGTCCCATTCCACAACCATTGTCATTTACCTGAATTAAAAGTTTTCCTGCCTCTTTTACAAGCAGTTTAATTTCACCGGCACCAGAGTCTACGGCATTGTCAAGCAGTTCTTTCACCACAGAGGCAGGTCTTTGAATGACCTCACCGGCTGCAATTTGGTTTACTACACCATCGGGCAAAAGTCTGATAAGGTCTGACATACTTGGATAACGAGGGCTTTAACTTGCAAATTTCTTTCAATCGGGGGTAATTGGAATCAGATTAACGTTCCCAAAACACCATTCAAAGCATTTTTCAAAGGTCATAAAGAGTGCAAATTTAGCCCAAAATAATAATAGGCCTTTAAAATTTGACTTCAAGACTGAAATGCCCTTTAAATAATAAATTCAATAAAATCGTTTAGGATGATCTTCAAACTTAAAAATGAGAATATAAAGTTGATTTTCAATGGCAATTATTGACCTATAAAATCTGGAACAGTATATTTCTATTGCATTCAGTTAAAATTTGTCAATAATCAAGAAATTGGATTATAAATGGCTCTTATACTGTTTTTCTTTTTGCGTCGGTAACATAAATAGCTTAATTTTGTGCTGCCAAATCAACATGAGCGACCAAATTAAACACGAGTGCGGCCTGGCTTTTGTCCGCCTTCTTAAACCTCTCGAGTACTATCAGGAAAAGTATGGTACTGCATTCTACGGTCTTCAGAAACTCCAGCTTCTGATGCAGAAGCAAAGAAATCGAGGACAAGATGGGGCAGGAATGGCTACTATTAAATTAAATACTCAACCTGGAGAAAAATATATTAGCAGAAGAAGGAGCAATGCGCCAAATTACCTTCAGGCCTTATTTGAAGGTGTTTACAGCCATTTCAAGGATATTACATTAGAACAATCCAATGATGCTGTCTGGCTCAAAGAGAATAAACCTTTTATGGGTGAGGTTTTATTAGGGCATCTGCGGTACGGCACCCATGGGGACAATAGTATTGCGACCGTTCATCCATTTATTCGCGAGAACAATTGGATCAGCAGAAATCTTGTTATTGCGGGGAATTTCAATATGACCAATATTGAAGAACTGTTTGACAAATTGGTAAGTTTAGGACAATACCCTAAAGTAAAATCAGATACTGTAACTGTGATGGAGAAGATCGGACATTTCCTTGACGAGGAGGTTCAGCATCTTTTTAACTGGTACAAACCCGAAGGTTACAATCAAGTTGAAATCAACCCATTGATTTTTGATAATCTTGATATCAGCAGGGTATTAAAAAAGGCTACAAAGAAATTTGATGGAGGGTATGTGATGGCTGGAATGATTGGGCATGGAGATGCCTTCATCTTAAGAGACCCAAATGGCATCAGACCGGCATTTTACTATCAGGATGAAGAAATAGTAGCAGTTGCATCTGAACGTCCTGCCTTGCAGACAGCCTTGGGGATCAGGCGGACAGAGGTTAATGAAATAAAGCCCGGTAATGCTTTAATCATTAAACATCATGGAGAAGTTAAGGAAGTTTTGTGCCTGGAGCCTGGGGAGAAATTAAGTTGTTCATTTGAGCGAATATATTTTTCAAGAGGCAATGATTATGACATTTACCAGGAGCGAAAAAACTTAGGTAGACAATTGGTTCCGGCAGTCATTGACGCGGTCAAAGGGGATTTGGAAAATACTGTTTTTTCATTCATTCCAAATACCTCTGAAACTGCATTTTATGGATTGGTTGAAGGGCTTCATGATTATATGAATGACCAAAAGGCAAAACAGATCAAAGCCTTGGGCCCGGAACCTTCTGCAAATGATATAAAGGAAATATTGGATAAAAAACCAAGGATTGAGAAGTTGGTAGTAAAGGATGATAAGATGCGAACTTTTATTGCCAATGACAATATTAGAGGTGGGTTGGTATCTCATGTATATGATGTAAGTTATGGAATCGTGAAGAATCATCAGGATACCCTGGTAGTTTTGGATGATTCCATTGTCAGGGGGACCACTTTACGGGACAGCATTATCAGGATATTGGCCACTTTAAAGCCAAAAAAGATCATTGTATTATCTTCTTCACCGCAAATCCGTTTTCCTGATTGCTATGGTATAGACATGTCTCAAATAAATAAATTTGTGGCTTTCAAAGCACTTATTGATCTAATTCACAGGGATGAGAAGGAATACATACTAGAAGAAGCATATGATGAGTGTCTTGCGCAGAACTTGCAGCCCATGGAATATATTCAGAACGGTATCCAGAAATTGTATGATCATTACAGTTATGAGGAAATATCTGCCAGAATTGGTGAAATGTTGACCCCGAAAGATCTTGGAATCCCGGTAGAAATCATTTTTCAGACACTTGAAGGTTTACACAAGGCTATTCCTGACCATAAAGGGGATTGGTACTTTTCCGGAAAATATCCAACTCCGGGGGGAAACCGAGTAGTAAACAGAGCTTTCATTAATTTTATGGAGAAGAAAGATGTCAGAGCCTATTGATTTGTCGTCTGCTTCATCCTATTTATCTTTAAAATACTGATAGAATTGCTGTGTAATAGAGATGAATAAAGTTCAGAATGATTTGTAATTCTCTTATTAGGCCATATCTATTTCCGTGTTGTCTCCTATGTTATAACTTTGAGAACGGCCTTTAATTACGGCATCGTTACCGATTATAGAATTCTGAAGAGTAACATTATCCAGAATGGTATAATTCCCAATTATTGCATCTTTAATTATGACACCTTCTATTTGAGCATGGTCTCCTATGGTTACATGAGGCCCAATAATTGAATTGGCAATGATGGAATTTTTGCCTATTTTAACAGGAGGTATAAAGATGACATGATTTGGAAGTGAGGATTCAGGGTGAGCTTCTGAATCACGATCAAGAAGTATTGCATTGGTGAGTAAGAGTTGTTCTTTTTTCCCACAGTCAAACCAGTTCTTAACTTCCATGACATCAAAGCGTTGCCCACATTCAATCATGTGCATCAATCCATCAGTAAGGTGAAATTCACCCCGTGTTCTTAAGTCATTGTCAATATTGTATTTTAATGAGTGAGACAGAATATCAAAATCCTTGATAAAATATAGTCCTACGATGGCAAGATTGGATTTAGGGATTTGTGGTTTTTCGATCAGTCTTTTAATGGTTCCATTTTCATGAAGTTCAACCACACCAAATGCTCGAGGGTCGTTAACTTTACGTACGGCAAGGGTATGGTGTTTGGAGTGCATCAGAACGTTAAGGTCGACATCAAGTATCGTGTCCCCTAATTGGATGAGAATTTCACTTCCGGGCGGAATTAGGTGTTTACATGTGTAGATGGCATGACCTAAGCCCATTCTCTCACCTTGAAAAATATATTCCCGGTTGATGTGGTTATAGTTTTCATCTAGGTATTCTTTAATTTTATCTCCCAAATACCCGATCACAAATATAAAATCTTTAATTCCGGCTTCAATCATATGGTCCAGAATAAAGGCAATAATTGGTTTCCCTGCCACCGGGATCAGTGGTTTGGGCTGTGTATAGGTAAACGGGCGTAATTTGGTTCCTGCGCCTGCGACTGGAATGATGGCCTTCATGCAGAAAGGTAAGTGCAAAAACCGTACCTAAATTTGTTTAGAAGGTGAAGCACAATTGAATTTGATAAATTGAGGGATTAAGTAAATTCTCTAAGCCTTGCATTGTACTTGATTTATAAGACAAGTGGAATTTTGAAACGAATGACAATTCTGAATGGAACCAATTTGAATTCCTTTCGACACTTCAGCTCCTAAAACGACCACTATGTGTGAACAGACTTATTGAATTTATTGAGATTAGATCCTAACTACAAGAAAATTATTCTTAAACTTCCATTCATGCTAATTTTTTGAGCATGTTTAATTTACAAAATGAAGCTTTTCAATTCTTGTATATAAAAATTTTACGACAAAAGATTCAAAATTGTTTTTTTTAAGGTTTGAGAATGAAACCAAACCGACCGAGAGAATAATACTGAACTATTTGAATGCTAATAATGCATATCAGGATTTAATATCTCTTTCCATATTTTCCAATTCCTGCTTAATTTTTTTTAAGCGGTCTGCTAAAGTGATTTCATTACTATCCTTTACACCTTTTTTTCTATCAGATATAAAACGTCCAAGCCCTGTACAGATAAAAAATCCAGAAATGTTGGAAATCAACATCCATAACAATCTTGTTTCAACTTCTCCCATATGACCAATAAATTATTCCAACTCGTTTATTAAGTTAACCAAATACAAAACAAAAAAGCCCCATCGATGTGATGAGGCTTATATAATTTTAATTTTTAATTGAATCTAAAAATATCCACAAACTAGCCTCATGAGTTTTTGCATACACTCATGTTTTATCTGGCAATATTTGTTGATAATAATCATGACGCAAAGGTAAACAATCTTTTTAAAGATTAAAGATTTTTATGATCAATTTTATGGGAATTATTTCTATTAATTTTATTAATGAAGAGTGTTTATTTTATGAAAAAGTAAATTGAATACAGAATCTAAAAAGTAAGAAAAATTTCAAATAAGCTGAATTCCCTATTTCATTTCATTGTTAATTCAACGGGCAATATTAATTTAAACTATATTTGCTATTGAAGGACTATAAAGGTAAAGTCTGCGTTATCAATTTACAATTTGCATGTATGTCTCCAGTTGCACATAAGATTTATATTTCCACTTTAGTGGCCATTGTAATAGTTTGCACAACCTTTCTAATTTTGTATGGAGCATCCTATTATTCCACGAGTCTGGAAGAGCGATTTTATCATACAAATCATGCCCAATTGAAGCCAAGTGGGATTTATGGCCATGGGCTTGGCATAGTGGGAACCTTGCTTATTTTGATTGGTGTATTTGGTTATATGATAAGAAAGAGGAAGAAGTCCTTGGCAAGGCTGGGTGCTTTGAAGTACTGGCTTGAATTTCACATTTTCTTATGTACGCTTGGTCCAATTTTCGTTTTATTTCACACAGCATTTAAGTTTGGGGGAATTGTATCTATTAGTTTTTGGAGTATGGTGGCTGTTGTAGCCAGTGGGGTGGTGGGAAGATTTATCTACAAGCAGATACCCAGAACTATCCAGGGGCGGGAGCTCAGTTTGAATGAAATCAAAGAAATGAAAGATAAAATTCAGGAAGAACTTCAACTGAATTTAGCAAATTCAAATGGTACCGGACTTAATTTGCAAATTTCAACCTTGCTTTTGGTAGAAAAGTCGGTGGTAGGTTCGTTGTCTGGTTTTTTTTCAAGGTATTTTTCTGAATTTGGCAAAGTCGCTGCAATTAATAGAAATTTAAAGGAATCAGGGATTCCTGCTGCACACAGAAAAAGCATGCTAAAGTTGATTAAGAATGAATTCGGGCTTGTGAGGAGGATTGAAAATCTGGTGCTAATGCAAAAGCTATTCAGGTATTGGCATGTGGCTCACCTTCCGTTTGCTTTAATTATGCTGATCATAATGGTTATACACGTGGCTGTTACCCTTGCTTTTGGATATAAATGGATATTTTAATTGATGGAAACACTGATAGAAGAATTTCTGATTTATGGCTTTGCCGGGCTACTGGTAGTCTTGGTCTTATGGATATACTTAAGAAAACAAAAACAAGAGAGCATTCTTGTTGGGCAGAAAATTCAAAAAGCAATTGAAGAGGGCGTTCACGAACCGGTTTCTCTACATCCGGTAATTGATTTGAATACATGCATTAAAAGTGGAGCATGTTTGGAAGCTTGTCCCGAAGAGGATGTTTTAGGCATCCGAAATGGCAGGGCGACCTTAGTCAATGCCTCTCATTGTGTAGGACATGGCGCTTGTTTTCACGCTTGTCCGGTGGAGGCAATAAGTCTAAGAATTGGCACTGAAAAGAGAGGAGTTGAATTACCGCATGTCAATCAGAATTTTGAAACCAACGTAAGGGGAATATACATTGCAGGTGAACTTGGAGGGATGGGATTGATAAAAAATAGTGTTGAACAAGGGAAACAAGCCATGGACCATATTGCTCAATCGATTAATAAATCTCATAAAAATGAATTTGATGTATTAATTATTGGGGCAGGTCCGGCTGGAATCTCAGCAAGTCTGCAGGCAAAAAAGCTGGGACTTAAAGCGGTGCTGCTCGAGCAAGATTCCCTGGGAGGAACAGTTTTTAATTTTCCAAGGGCGAAAATTGTAATGACCGCACCTATGGAAATACCCTTATATGGTAAGGTTAAGTTTTTTCAAACAAGCAAGACTGAATTACTTACTATTTGGAAAGAAGTAATTGATAAGAATAGTATAGATATTAGAGAGAATACAAAAGTGGATGCAATCCATATGACAGAATCTGGATTTGAAGTGCAATGTTCAGGTGAAATAAATTATATAACTAATAAGGTGTTGTTGGCTATAGGGAGAAGAGGGACCCCACGGAAACTAAATGTCGCAGGCGAATTGATGGAAAAAGTGGCTTATCGATTGTTGGAGCCAGAGCTTATTAGTGGTAAGGATGTGTTGGTGGTAGGTGGCGGAGACTCTGCTATAGAAAGCGCTTTATTGTTGGCCCCATCAAACAAAGTCACCTTATCATACCGGGGTGATAAATTCAGCCGATTAAAACCCTTGAATGCAGAGAACATACAGAAAGCTATACATGATAAAACCCTCGATGTTATTTTAGAATCCAATGTAATTGAAATATTGTCAGATCGGGTATTGATGAAAAAAGGTTCGGACCAACCAAGTTTTGAATTAAAGAATGATTTGGTCTATATATTTGCCGGAGGTGAACTTCCGACCCAGTTTCTTCAAAAAACCGGAATTGAAATAACCAAGCGATTCGGATATACTGTTAAATCACACCTAAAATGAGCTTGAAGGATCATATAAAGCCTGGAATTCTTAAGCTTATCTGGCTAGCGGGCATGGTGTTCCATGTTTTCAACGCATATGGACAAATTTCCCCGGGAAAATTGTCCAAAGCACACAGCCATTTGGAAGGGATGAGTCAATGCACCCAGTGCCATACGCTGGGGGATAAAGTTTCGGATCAAAAATGTCTGGATTGTCATACTGCTTTGAAGAAGAGTGTTCAATCAAACAAAGGCTATCATGTTTCTTACGAAGTAAAGCCTAAAAATTGTATTTCATGCCACAGTGAGCACCATGGGCTCAAATTTGAAATGATTCGTTTTGATCAGAAGAGTTTTAATCACCGGCTGACCGGCTATGAACTTGAAGGGGCCCACAAATCAAAAGATTGCAGAGAATGCCATAAGCCCGAATTCATTCAAAATGCAGAGCTCAAAAAAAATGCAAAAACTTTTCTTGGTTTGGATTCAAAGTGTCTGACTTGTCATGCAGACTACCATCAGAAGACCTTATCATTAGATTGCGCAAAATGCCATAATTTTGATAAGTTCAAACCTGCTGTTAAATTTAATCATCAGAAAACCGATTATCCCCTTTTAGGTGCACATCAGAAGTTAGACTGTGCTTCTTGTCATAAGAAGGAAATTCGTAATGGTAAGGATTTTCAGAAATTTTCGGAGTTGGAGTTTAAATCATGTGTTGCTTGTCATAAAGACGAACACAAAGGTCGCTTTGGAGCCAATTGTAAAGCATGTCATACGGAGGAATCGTTTCATAAAATCAAGACATCTGCATCCTTTAATCATACATTGACCGGATTTGCACTGGAGGGAAAGCACAAGGTTATAGATTGCCGTAAATGTCATGACAACAGGGCTGGCACAATTGGACATTTCAGGGAGTTTGCTTCTCTTCGGAAACCTGAATGTTTGGATTGCCACAAAGATGTACATGAAGGAAAGTTTGGTAGTGATTGCAAGAAATGCCACCACCAGGAGAGCTTTCATATAAACAGAAAGCTTGACCAGTTTGACCATGACCTTACAAAATTTCCGTTGGCAGGGAAACATCAGTCAGTGGATTGTAAAAAGTGTCATAAGGCCGGAAGCATGACTGATCCCGTAGCATTTGATGCGTGCAAACGTTGTCATGATGATTATCATAAAGGTGAGTTCAGCTCCGATGCCAAATATCATGATTGTGGATCTTGTCATTCGGTAAACGGATTTGGGGAGTCATCTTTTGGATTTGAACAACATCAGGAAAGTGCCTTCCCGCTCTCTGGAGCTCATCTTGCGGTGGAATGCAAATCATGTCATCAAAAGAGTGAGCGCTGGACTTTTCGTCAAATCGGCAACCAATGTAAAGACTGTCATAAAGATCCACATGCAGGAATTCTAGATGCAAAGTATTATCTGCCAAATCAATGTGCAAGTTGCCATAATGATGAAAATTGGTCAAAAGTCAATTTTGATCACGGAAAAACCACTTTCGTCCTGGAAGGAAAACACGAATTAACCAGCTGCCGAAAGTGCCATTTCATTCAGGAAAAGGATGGGGCGGTTACACAAAAATTCAAGATCAAGGATAAGGAATGTTTCCACTGCCATAATAATCCGCATGGTCAGCAATTTGAACAAGGGGGTATTACCGATTGCTCCAGGTGCCATGGATTTATAGGATGGGATGGTAAAAATTTTAATCACGATAATGCAAGATTTAAGCTTGATGGTCAACATAAAGTAGTATCTTGCAATCGTTGTCATGAACCGATGATAGTTGATGGCCGAAAGGTGATCAACTATCGCAATGATAAACTTGAATGCAAGGACTGTCATTTAAAATAGCCTTACTCCTTTTCGGCACAGTAATTCTAAGTGCCCAGTCTCCTCATGGTCCCAAGTTATCAATAGATTGTGCCAAATGTCATAGCTCCACTTCATGGAGTTTTGATCAAAAGCAAGCGATTTTTTCTCACGACAGTACAGATTTTAGTTTAAAGGGTCAACACAAGGCATTGGATTGCAGATCTTGTCATGAGAGCCTAAAGTTTGAAGAAGCTAAAACCAATTGTAATTCCTGTCACCTTGATGTGCACAATCAGACAGTTGGTCTCAGTTGTGAACGATGTCATACGGAGGCATCCTGGATCGTTGACAATATAACAGAAATTCACGATCGCACGAATTTTCCACTTATCGGGGTACATAAGTCAATAAATTGTAATCTATGTCATCTTTCTGAGACAAACATCCGCTTCAACCCCATTGGTATAAATTGCATAGACTGCCATCGTAAGGATTTTGACAAAACTAAAAATCCAGATCATCAGAAAAATCATTTTTCGACCAATTGCACCGACTGTCATAGTCTGACAGAGCAAGATTGGGTAACAGATAAAGTTGATCATGGATTTTTCCCTTTAGAGCAAGGCCATGATTTAAAAGATTGTGCTAAATGTCACAAGTCTGCGACTTATTCAGATATTTCAAGGGAATGTATTGCTTGCCACCAGGCAGATTACCAAAACACCAAAAATCCGGACCATCAGGCTGCCGGATTTCCAAAGGATTGTGCCAACTGCCATACTTTAGCACCTGATTGGAAACCTGCCCAGTACAGTGCTCATGATGTATTCTTCCCTATTTACAGTGGGAAGCATAAGAATAAGTGGATACAATGCCAGGATTGCCACAAAAACCCAACCGATTTTAATTCATTTACTTGCGTGAGTTGCCATAAAAACCCTGAGACTGACAAGGAACATGAAAAGGTAAATGGCTACGTCTACAACGATCAGGCATGTTTGGCTTGTCACCCTAGTGGAAGTTCAGAGCAGACTTTTGACCACAACAGTACAGGGTTTGTTTTGAATGGAGGGCATCAAGGAGTAGATTGTCTTAAATGCCATGACAAGGGTTTTAAAGGCACTCCAAGCACTTGTATATCTTGCCATCAGGAAGATTTTAATAAAACTGTGAATCCTGACCACAAGCAATTAGGATTAAGCAATGATTGTGCTAGCTGTCACACTACCACTCCCGGATGGATGCCTGCCAGATTTGATAATCACAACAATTATTATGTTTTACAAGATGCTCATGCATTGATAGCCAATGATTGTAAAGCTTGTCACAATGGAGATTATAAAAACACACCAAATACCTGTTTGGGTTGCCATCAGGCTGATTTTAATAATACCAAGGATCCTGATCACAAGGCAGGTCAGTTTCCTACAGATTGTGCCAGCTGTCATAGCCAAAAGGCTTGGCAACCTTCCACTTTTGATCATGATGGGCAACATTTTCCGGTATTTAGTGGAAAACATAAAGGTGTTTGGAATCAATGTTTAGAATGCCATAACAATCCTTCTGATTACCGCCAGTACAGTTGCACGATTTGCCACTTGAATCCGGAGACTGACAAGGAACACGATGGTATAGGAGGATACGTTTATCAAAATAATGCTTGTTTAGCTTGCCACCCTACCGGGGATGCTGATTTTAAATTTGACCACAACACAACAGGCTTTCCACTGACAGGGGCTCATCAACAAACAAATTGTCTGGAATGTCACAGTAAAGGGTTTAAGAATACTCCTAGCGAATGCGTTGCCTGCCATCAAAATGATTTTGACCAATCTATAAATCCTAAGCATAAAGACATTGGCCTGAGTACTGATTGCATTAGTTGTCACACCACTCAACCGGGATGGACTCCGGCAAAGTTTGATGTTCACAACAACTATTACGTTTTACAAGATGCTCATGCAATTATTGCAAATGATTGCAAGGTTTGTCACAACGGCAATTACCAAAATACACCCAATACTTGTGTAGGTTGTCACCAAGGTGATTTTAACAATGCCAAGGATCCGGATCACCTGGCGGGTAAGTTTCCAACAGATTGTGCCAGCTGTCATAATCAAAAGGCTTGGGAACCATCTACATTTAACCATGATGGAATGCATTTTCCAATTTACAGCGGGAAACACAAAGGAGTTTGGAATAAATGTGCAGAATGTCACCTCAACCCGAGTGATTACAGACAATTCAGCTGTACCGTATGTCACACCAATCCTGAAACTGATGAAGATCATAAAGGTATAGGTGGATATGTCTACGAGAATAATGCTTGTTTGGCCTGTCATCCGACCGGTGATGCCGATGTAAAATTTGATCACAACACGACTGGATTTTCTTTGACAGGCGCTCACTTACAAGCGAATTGTCTAGAATGCCACGCCAATGGCTTTAAAAACACGCCAGGTGAATGTGTTGCCTGTCATCAGACCGACTTTGACCAATCGCTGAATCCAAAACACAAAGACCTTGGAATCTCAACGGACTGTGCTACCTGTCATACTACCCAGTCTGGCTGGAATCCTGCAAGGTTTGATATCCACAATAATTATTACGTTTTACAGGATGCGCACGCATTAATTGCAAGCGATTGTAAGGCCTGCCATAATGGAAATTATCAAAATACTCCTAATACTTGTGTTGGATGCCATTTGACTGATTACAACAACACAAAGGATCCCAACCATATGGCAGCACAATTTCCTAATGATTGTGCCAGTTGCCATAACCAAAAGAGTTGGGAGCCTTCAACTTTTGATCATGATACCAGGTATTTCCCGGTTTACAGTGGCAAACATAAAGGGGTTTGGAATCAATGTATAGAATGTCATACAAATCCTTCCAATTATCAACAGTTCAGTTGTACCGTCTGCCACTTAAACCCGGAAACGGATGAAGATCATAAAATGGTCGGGGGATACTATTATCAAAATGATGCATGTTTTGCATGTCATCCTACCGGGGATGCAGATTTTAAATTCGATCACAATACGACCGGATTTCCATTAACCGGAGCCCATCAGGTGGTTAATTGTCAAGAATGCCATAGTAAAGGATTTAAAGGCACTTCGACCGTTTGTGTCGATTGCCATCAATTGGATTTTGATCAATCCATTAATCCCAAACATAAAGATTTAGGTTTTCCTACAGACTGTGCTTCCTGTCACACAACTCAAGCAGGATGGATGCCGGCGCGTTTTGATTTGCACAGTAATTACTATGTCCTTGACGGAGCACATGCAGCCATTGCCAATGATTGTAATACCTGTCACAAAGGTGATTATAATAATACCCCAAACACGTGTGTTGGTTGTCACTTAGAGCAGTTTAACAGCTCTTTAAATCCTAATCACAAGGATTTAATGATTCCTACGGATTGTGCTTCATGTCACACCACCACTCCGGGGTGGGCACCTGCCAGGTTTGATATTCACAATACTTATTATCCTTTAAATGGTGCTCATGCAAAAATTGCAAATGACTGTGTTTTGTGCCATAATGGTAATTACAACAATACCCCGAACACTTGTGTAGGGTGCCATCAGGAAGATTATAATAATACAAAGGATCCAGATCATAAAGTGGCTCAATTTCCTACCGACTGTGCTACATGCCACAGTGAAAATGCATGGGTCCCTTCCACATTTAATCACGATGGATTGTATTTTCCAATTTATTCAGGAACCCACAAAATGCTTTGGGATAAATGTGTAGATTGTCACACTAATCCTACCGATTATAAACAATTTACTTGCATCGGGTGTCACATCAACCCGGAAACTGATGAAGATCATTTGGGTGTAGGTGGGTATATTTACGCAAGCTTTGCATGCTTAGCTTGTCATCCTACCGGAGAAAAGAAAATGGCTTTTGACCACAATCTAAGTCAGTTTCCTTTGACGGGTGCACATAAAGTAGTTGACTGCAAGGAATGTCATATGAATGGCTACAAGGGAACCCCTACAGAATGTAATCAATGCCATTTAAATGATTACAATAATTCATCAAACCCAAGTCACGTAAATCTTAATCTTTCAACTGATTGCGCTTCGTGTCACACTACTGCGCCAGGTTGGGAGCCGGCCCGCTTTGATATTCATGATAATTTCTATGTGTTAGATGGGGCGCATGCAAGTATTTCGAATGATTGCAAGGCATGTCATCATGGAAATTATAACAACACACCAAGCACATGTGTAGGCTGTCACAATACAGATTATAATAATTCTTTAAACCCAAGGCATGCCTCCTTAAACATTCCAAAAGACTGTGCCAATTGCCATACTACTGCTCCTGGCTGGGCGCCAGCTACTTTTGACATCCATAATAACTATTTCGTACTTGATGGAGCACATGAACCTGTTGCAAAAGATTGTTTTATTTGTCATAAGGGCAATTATAACAATACACCAAACACATGTGTAGGGTGTCATTTGGCTGATTTTAATTCTTCTGTTAATCCAAACCACGTCAGTTTAAATATTCCTAAAGATTGCGCCAGTTGTCACACCACTGCTCCAGATTGGGAGCCTGCTACTTTTGGAATACACAACAATTATTATGTTTTAGCAGGGGCTCATGCGATTATTGCCAATGATTGTGCAACTTGTCATCATGGTGATTACAATAACACCCCAAATACATGTTATGGTTGTCACCAGATTGATTACAATAACACCAATAATCCGGATCATCAGGCTGCTAATTTTCCGACTACTTGTGCGACATGTCATAGCCAATCTGCCTGGACTCCTGCTAATTTCAACCATGATGGATTGTATTTTCCAATTTATTCTGGCAAGCACAAGGATGAATGGAATCAATGTTCAGATTGTCATACTAACTCCACCAATTATAAAATTTTTAGTTGCTTTTCCTGTCATCCTAAGGGAGAAATGGATAATGAGCACAATGGTGTAAATGGATATTCTTACAACAGTGCAGCTTGTTATTCATGTCATCCGAAGGGTAAAAAATAAAGACATTTTGCACAAGACATTTTTGTTGTTTTGTTTTTTTATAGTTTTGGCTGCCACAAATTTGATGGCCCAGTCAAAATATAAAATTATTGAAGGAGTAATTTCATATAAGAATGCCAACAACATTTATGTAAAATTTTATTCTACACAGGAATTGAATATTGGGGACACTTTATATTTAAAAAATGACAATACAAACGCACCTGCGTTTAAAATTCAGCATAAATCATCCATTTCTTGTGTGTGCAATCAAATTGGAAATTTTGATATTACGACTGGCTTAAAGGTGTATGCTAAAATATTGCAAAAGGAAATACAAAGCAATCCAGTTCAGCACTTAGATTCTTTAAATAAAAATAATGAAGTTCAGGATCTTGAAATTCTTGCCAATGTTCAGGATTCAATCAATTTGGTAAAGCAAAATGAAAAAAGGTCAGCACGAAAAGAGTTGATCAACGGTAGATTTTCTTTTTCTACCAACGGTGATCTGGACAATCCTGAACAATCCAGATTTACCCGAATAAGAATCTCCAACTCGTTTAACATCAGCCATATCAATTCATCTAAATTTTCTTTTCAAAGCTATTTGACTTACCGACATCGCTTTGGCATTGATCAGAATGAAGTTGGTTTTTTTGATGACTTTAAGGTCTATACCCTTGCTGCAGGATATGAGATAAATTCGAAAAGTAATATTTGGTTTGGTCGAAAGATAAATTCAAATATTGCAAATATGGGAGCCCTTGATGGAGTTCAATATGAACATACAATTGGTAAATTGGTAGCTGGAGTGTTAGCAGGTACCAGACCAGATGTATTTAACTATGGATTCAACGGCAAATTAGCACAAGCAGGTCTCTACCTTGTGCAAAATACTGATACTAAGAATGGGTTGACGCAAACATCTCTTGCATTTGTGGAGCAACATTTTGCAGGAAAGGTAGACAGAAGATTTACCTATTTTCAGCACAGCAATAACCTTATAAGAAATCTGAATTTATTTCTTTCTGTTGAATTGGATTTGTATCAGCGTATTCAGGAGAATAGTAAGCAAACTTTAAGACTCACTAGTTTTTATTCCAATCTACGATATAGAATAAATCGTCGTATTTCAATCCAGGCCTCTTACGATAATCGCCGGAACGTTATTTATTATGAGTCCTTCAGAAATATTGTAGATCAACTTTTAGCTCAGGAAACCAGACAAGGTTTAAGATTCCAGATTAATTATGCACCCATAAGATTTGTTTCTATAAATGCGAGTACTTTTTTAAGATTTCAAGGTATTAATGCCACTCCGACTACCAATCACATGCTGAACTTAAACTTTGCAAATATTCCTGGCACAAAGATTTCAGCATCTCTGTCAGCAAATTATCTTGAGACTGAATACATCAAGGGTACAACTCTGAGTGGAAGAGCTTACAGAGACTTTTTCAAATCTAAACTTACTGTTGAATTAAATTATCGTCAAAGCAATTATACGTATGTCGGCTCAGAACAGACAATTCAGCAAGATATTGCAGGATTAAGTCTGAGTTATCAGATCAGCAGATTATCCTCCATTTTGTTAAATTTTGAATCAGGATTTGGAGATGGCTCGGAGTATAACCGCTATTTTGTTACTTATTTACAAAGATTTAAAAACAAGAAAAAATCCAATAATAAATGAAACTAAATCAATTCATTTTAGCACTTTTTGTAATCATATTCATGGCATGTGATTCAAAACCAAAAGTGATCGTGGCAGATGATCGAACAGACACCTCTATGGAATCAACCTCAGATAATAAATCAGAATTAACTGGTGAAGCTGCCCCGGATGTACACCAGGTGATCGTTGGTGAGATTTTAAATACAGAAAGATATACCTATGCTGAAGTTACGGAGAATCAGGAGAAATTTTGGATAGCTGTGCCCAAACAAGATCTCGTGAAGGGTCATACTTATTATTACAGAGGTGGTTTAAAAAAGACGAATTTTCAAAGTCAAGAATTCAATCGGGTTTTTGAAGTTGTGTATTTGGTATCCAATATTATAGATTCAAAAGAGCACCCCGGAGGTAATATAGGGGACAGCAAACAACTTGAAAATACTCCCTCCAATGGCAATAGAACTAAATCAGTAGCTGGCAGTATTAAGTTGTCTGAGTTGATTCAGAATAAAGCCAAATATGCAGGAAAAACTGTACTAATTAGTGGTCAATGTGTGAAGGCTAATTATCAAATTATGGGTAAGAATTGGTTTCATCTTCAGGATGGAAGTGAAGTTTCCGGAAAAAAGTCTGATCTGACTGTAACCTCAGCAGATGCAATCCAAATGGGAGAACAAGCAGTGTTCGAGGGTAAAATTGTTTTGAATAAAGATTTTGGAGCAGGATACAAATATGAGATCATCATGGAAGATGCTGTTCTAAAAAAATAGCTCCTTTTTGTTTGACTATATCATAAACCCGCTTTTAAATTTTCTTTTGTAATTTATGTAGGCGAATAAACTTAAGAGAGCAAGAATTGAGGCAGTATAATATACTACCGGGGGAATTGGCACCGGGTCCCCTGCTGCATAAGAATGCAGTCCTGATAAATAATAATTAACACCGTAATAGGTCATGATCACTGTCGCAAATCCAAACAAGCTTGCAAAATTATAAGCAAACATACCTTGTAAGGCTGGAATAAACCGCATGTGTAAAATAAAGGCATAAACTAAAATCGTAACCAGTGCCCAGGTTTCTTTGGCATCCCATCCCCAATACCTACCCCAGGATTCATTAGCCCATACGCCTCCTAAATAGGTTCCTATGCTGACCATTATTAGTCCACTGGTGATGGTAATTTCGCTTACAATGGTTAATTCCTGAATAGATCTTTTAATCACATTTGTATTGGATGAATTAGCCAACGTCATCAATAGCAAATTCAACATACCGATCACTGCACCCAGCATAAGGAAGCCATAACTTCCGGCTTCCATGGAAACATGGATGGTTAACCAATACGATTTTAAGACTGGAACCAAGGGAGTTATTTCCGGATCAAGCCAACTCATGCTTGCAACCAATAAAATAGTGGCCGCCAATATACAAGTTGCAGTGAGGCCTCCAATTGACTTTCTCGAAAAAATCAAACCTGCCAGCATTGTGGTCCATGCTATATAAATCATGGATTCATAGCCATTGCTCCAGGGGGCATGACCTGAAACATACCATCGCATACCTAATCCGGTTGTGTGAAAAAGGAAAGCAATAAACAATATGTAGAAGGCGAATTTTGCAATACTGCTGCTTTTAATTTTCTGACTAAATACACTGTAGATGAACAGGGCGAGGAGAATTAATCCGAGAAACCCATAAACTTTTAGCAGGACAGAAAAAACCTTTAGTTTATTTAACCATAATTCCGTTTTAATTTGAGTGTCTGAGGGCATGATGGAACCTGAAACAGATTTTTGAAAATCCGAAAGCTTTACCAGTAATTGATCCGGTTTTGACCAATCTCTTGTGTCAAATGATTCAGTTAATGCGATGGCATATTCTTTAAAAAAGTCTTTCACAAATCCTGATGGAATATTGATATTATCCTCTGTTTCCGCAGGAGAAATCCAGGTGTTCTTTGGGTCATTGACCAACGGTAAAATTTTCATTAGTCTTGCAGAAAAAACCATGTTTGCAATATTTACTTTTTCATCTAGTTTGATGACTGCCTTTTCCAAGGTTCCATGGTCTTTTGGGTTCATAGCCTGAGCTGAACGAACAAATTCTTTTAATTTGTAAGATCCCTCCTCATTGAAAAAATTTCTATAAGTTGTTAAGCCTTCCTTCACTCCCAACGTCTTTAGAATTTCAGGATGATTACCTGTATGTATTAAGGGTACCCTTTCCCAGGTTTCAGGAGAAAGGATCATGGACATAAAAATTTCTTCTGCGGTGTGACCGAAGAGTTGATCATTCTTTGAAATTTTTCGCAGTACTTCACTTGCCAATGTATTGAATGGCTTAAACCTACCTTCAAAATCCTGGACGACTATCTTCCCTAATTTTTCAGCATGATCTTTACTAATTGCAAAAATTGGTTGAGCATTTTCAACATTGGCTTTTAAGGCTGTGTTAAAATGAAAAGAGAAAAGGATAATAATTAGGAGAGATTTTTTTTGCATTTCTAATTCTTGGAGTTTGTTCATCAAATATGCGAATCGTGTTTTAGGAAGAAAGAAAACGAGTATGAGTCCTAAGGTGAATAGGATGTACCCTATATATGAAATCCACGTACCCCATAGGTCATGATTGACACTCAGATAAGTCCCCAACTCATCCTGATCAAAGGATGATTGAAAAAATCGATAACCCTTATAATCTAATACATGATTCATATAAATTCGTTGATCTCTTCGGTAATTATCAGCATCATCTACCAGTGTTACCTCACTTGCATAGGAGGAAGGGTTGTCAGTTCCCGGATACCTATCGAGAATGAAATCATTCAATTTAATTGAGAATGGAACTTTTATTTTTTTAGATCCATAGGAGATACCCAATTTAAAATCTTCAGTTTCAATAAATTTGGATTCACCTTCCTCGCCTTTTCTACCCAATAAATTTATGGGAGTAGTTTTATTATCAACGGTAACATTCAGTTGCAGCGCAACCATGCTTTCATTTTTGACTTTTGGATCTTTTGATTCGGTTATCAGTTTTGCAGATGGAGCAAATTCTGCAATTACAAAATTGGAACTACCTAATGAATATAAAGATCTTGTTTTCAAAGAATGATAATTGTTTCCCGGATAAAGAGTGTCGAGCTTTTGAGTAGCCATAACCATTTGGGTTATGGGTTGGTCTGTTTTAAAAAGAAGAGAATCATTCTTAAACAGGATGTTTACATAACCGGGAATTTCTTCATTACTGAAATTAATTCTTGCACTCCCTATATTTAATTTTTCACCTTTTTTTATATGATACTCTTCCCGCCCTCTTGCTCCACCAACGACCACTTTAAGGATGGTGGTACCTTCAGGATCATCAACCATTTGTTCTACAGGATTGGGTATAAAATTTGTAAGTTCAGTTTCTATAAGTTTATCCCCAATCTGATAACTTTCCTTAAACTTATTATTTCCCAAACTTGCGAAGAGAACCGGTTCTTCAAAAGAATAGGATTTACCGTTCATAATGAGTTTAAAATTCAGGTAGGTCTCAGCAGAAATAAATTCATTAGAGGATTTATTTTCACGTATGTGCATCATTCCTTCATAACCAAAGTATCTGGTCACACCGGCACCTATAATAATTAAAATTATTGCAGAGTGAAAAATTAGGGATGCCCATTTTTTTTGAGGGATCAATCTAAATCTATCAATATTGACCATTATGCAAAGTCCAAAGAGTATGAGCAGCCACTCAAACCAAAAAGACTTGAAAATAATTTTTTGTGCGGAGCTGGTACCAAAATCATTTTCAATAAAAGTTGCTGCGCCTATAGCGAATGCAAATAGTAGCATGTAGATTGCGGCAGCTTTTGTTGAAAAAAGAATGTCACGTAACCTAATGAAAAATTTAATAATTGTAGACATGGTATTTACAAATCGGTAAAGGACAAAGTTAGTTTATTCTAATGAAACCTGCACCCAGCATGGCCAATATGTTTGGCCTTATACAAAAGCAAATCACAACTACCTAATTTAATTCAATAAGGAGAATTCGTGAAAATTAAAATCACTTAACTAATAGTCAAATTAAACTTTTCAGTTTGAATCTCTTATAAAACCTACTGGCATTTTTTCATCATAATCTCCTGCAATCATGGGCGTTTGTGCAAGCCCTGTATATTCTCTTACTTTAGTGTAGACCCAATCAAAAAGTTCCTTAACCGTGATTGTTTTGTTTTTATTCACATCTGCTTCGCCTTTTAACCCACGAATCAAAAAGTGTGAAAATATCCCTTGTCTGAGTCCACCATCTTCCAAGGAAAATTCTTTGCTTTTGGATGACATCATGAAGGCTGTGCCTCCACTGGATTTATCTAATTCATCATAAAAATATATAAGTGAGGATGCAAAAGCACTTTTTGCAGCAAGTAGACTTCCTGAATGACAAGCATCCGCATAACATACCTTGTGTTTTGCTTTTGATTTATTGAACATGTCCTTGACTTCATCATGACCTAGTGCATTTTCAAACCCATCGTAATCAATAGGAATAAAAGTCCCCTCCAATCCATGCCCTGAGTAATATAACATGATTACATCATTTTCATCTGCCTTCATATAAACTTCATTCATGGCTTTGAGAATATTGTTACGGGTGGCGTCCTCATCAATTAAAATTCTGACTTGCTCGTCAGGCAGTGCGCCACCTTCCGGGCTTTTGAGAAAAGCATAAATTCTATAGGCATCATCATCCGCAAACTTTAATGCTGGCATGTGTTCATACCGGGCAATTCCAACCACGACGGCCCATATTTTTACAGCGTCATCTTTATCGACTTTCACTTTATTGTCGAAAACGAATTCTTTTTTACTGTGCAATTGTTTGGTAGCTTCACCGTGATTCCAAATGGCACCATAAATCAATCCGGATTTGAAGTACATTACGCCTTCTCCATGAGGCGCATGAGCATCCCATTCCCCTTCATATCTATCTCCATTGGCATAATTGCACACGCCTTTACCTTTTGGCTCTCCATTCACAAACTCCCCGGTATATTTAGATCCATCTGCATAATCAAGACTGCCTTTACCGGATTTGCAAAAGGATTTATTGCAATTGGGAATCTGGTCCTTTTCTTTGGTTTTTTCTTTTAAGATTTGATTTGGTGGATCAGTTTTTTGAGTAAAGTCTTCAGCTAATACTGAAATTTCTTTATCAGACTCCCATTGGCCTGATACGGTTTTATTTTTCCCATCAAAGAATTCACCATAACCATGGCGTTTGTTATTTTTCCATTCGCCCCTGTAGGTTGAACCATCAGCGTAAAAATAGCTTCCCTGACCCTCAAATTTACCTTTTAGAAACTCACCTTCATACCGTTCACCTGAATGAAGGTAATAGGAACCTTTACCGCCGGGAAGTTCATTTTGCCATTGCCCTACATATCGGTCTCCATTTTTATATTCCATGGTTCCGTAACCCTGAATTTTATCAAAAGCAAAAGCTCCCACATATTGATTCCCATTATTATAAATTAATTTGCCCTCTCCATGTCGTGCCCCTGATTTCCAGTTGCCAAGGTATTTACTGCCGTTGCTAAAATAATAAATACCCCGTCCCTGAATTTTACCATTTACAAATTCTCCTGTATACCTTGATTTATCAGGCATGATCATGGTCCCAAAACCATTCATACAATTACCCTTCACACAAGTCTGTGCATCTGCCAAATATATATTTATCATAAAAAGGAAGATGCTAAAAAATACTTTCATTTCTGTTTGTTTTCAGTTTAGGAAACGTAAAGATAGACGGATAGGCAAGAAGATTTAAAGGTTTTGATAATTACATTATAATTATTCCTAATATATTTAATTTGGCAGACAAGTGTTTAAATGTTACTGTATTCCTAACAATTATGAGGGGTCATTTATTATATGAGCTTCTGGATTATATTTGTGACTTAATTTAATTTATGAAATATTTAAGTATTGTATGTTTACTAAGTTTGCTTGTATCTTGTAAAAATGAGCCTAAAATGCCCTCTGCTGCAGCTGAAACTCCTTCAGTTCAGTCCCTTGGAGTTTATGGAGATACCATTAGTACAGAAGGAGCCTTGAGTGTTTCTGATGCAATGGAAGCCTTGAAAACCAATGATTCTGTGATGTGTGCTGTAAGTGGTTATGTTACAGGTGTTTGTCAAGCAAAAGGATGTTGGATGGTACTAAGCTCTAACCCTGAAGACAGCACCGGATTTTTCGTCAAATTTAAGGATTATGGTTTTTTTGTGCCGCTGGATTTATCTGGTAGTCGAGTGGTTATAAGAGGAAAGGCATTTAAAGAAGTTACTTCAGTAGAAGAACTTCAGCATTATGCAGAAGATGAAGGCAAGTCCAAAGAAGAAATAGCAGCAATTACAAAGCCCCAGGAGGAAATCAAGTTTTTAGCCAACGGAGTGGTCGTAGTGGAAGGTAAAAAATAATCAATAATTTAATTACAATAAATTCAAATGGCGAATCAGAAAATTATTGATCTGTTAGGGGAAAAGGCATCCTTTTATTTGGATCATCAATGCAAAACTATTGATAAGAGTTTCTTACATCTTCCATCCCACGATACCATTGAAAAAGTTTGGATGGACAGCAACCGGAATATTCCGACCCTTCGAAATTTGCAGACTATTTTTCAGACTGGTAGATTGTCGAATACCGGGTATGTCTCCATTTTACCGGTGGATCAGGGAATTGAGCACAGCGCCGGGGCTTCTTTTGCGCCTAATCCTATTTACTTTGATCCTGAAAATATTGTCAAATTGGCTATTGAAGGAGGGTGTAATGCAGTTGCCTCAACCTATGGAGTCCTTGCAGCAGTATCGCGTAGGTATGCCCATAGAATTCCCTTTATAGTAAAAGTGAATCACAATGAACTTCTAACTTATCCTAATAAATTTGACCAGATACTTTTTGGTACCATTAAGGATGCATACAATATGGGTGCAGCAGCTGTTGGGGCAACCATTTATTTTGGGTCCAATGAAAGTGGCCGTCAAATTGTTGAAATTGCAGAAGCTTTTGAGCAAGCGCATTCTTTAGGAATGGCAACGGTCCTTTGGTGTTATATCAGAAACAACGGGTTTAAGAAGGATGGAGTGGATTTTCATACTTCAGCTGATCTTACTGGTCAGGCCAATCATCTGGGTGTAACCATTCAGGCGGATATCATCAAGCAAAAGCTTCCAACGCTTAACAAAGGGTATGAAGCATTGAATATGGGTGGTTCATCCTACGGAAAGTTAAACACTAAAATGTATACTGAATTAAGCAGTGATCATCCTATTGACCTTTGTCGTTATCAGGTTGCAAATTGTTATATGGGGCGGGCAGGTTTGATCAATTCAGGCGGCGAATCAAAAGGCGCCACGGATATGGCAGAAGCTGTGACCACTGCGGTAATCAACAAGCGTGCTGGTGGAATGGGATTAATTTCGGGTAGGAAGGCATTTCAAAAATCCATGGAGGATGGAGTTTCGTTGTTGCAAGCTATCCAAGATGTTTATCTTGACAACGGTATTACAGTAGCTTAAGCACATCCAATTTGTTTATTACTTAATACCTAAATTCTGTTTGAATGCAGGATCTAATGTTTCACCCAGATCCTGGGCTTTTAAAGCAATCGGAATGGCTTCTTCTTTTTTACCATCCGCTTGCAGCGACATAGCCTTTAAAACCCAATAGTTTGCATTCAGTGAATCATAAGAAATAGCTTTACTGAAATCATCAGTTGCTTCTCCAAATCTTTTCAATTGATAATAAGTCATGCCCCTACCATAGTAAATGTCAGGACTGGCGGGTAAGATTCTTAGATAATTTGTATAATCTGCTATGGATTTTTCATAGTTTCCGACGGTGGCATGAAGTATTCCAAAATTTTTATAAGTTTCCGCAAAATTTGAATCCAACTTAATGGCGTGCATAAAGTCTGATTCTGCTTTTTCCATTTCCCTCATTCGTGTGAAAATAATTCCACGATTGACAAACGCCTTTATTTGTGTTGTATCAATTGAAAGAGTTTTGTTATAACTGATCAACGCTTGCGCATCATTTTTTTCCTCTTTAAAATAGTAGGTTCCCAAATTATAATGTGCGATGGCGCAAAGAGGATATTTTTTACTTACATCAGTCCACAATGATTTATCTGTTTTCCAAACCTTTGTTCTTGAATAGGAAATTCCGGCAAAAGCAATAAAAAAAATAACAGCTGAAACTGTAACTGCCGGTTTTAGCCAAAATGATCCAAAATACTTTTGAATTAGCTGGTCCAAAATCATTGCAATTGTAAAGAATAAACCGAGATAGGGTATATAAGTATATCGTTCTGAGAAAAGAGCATTTCCAACTGTAACAAATTGTAAGACTAAAACTGTGTTAAAAAAGAAAAAGAGAAAGCCAAATAAAGTTATTCGTCCCAGTCTTAAACTCTTAATCAATAAATAAATTAATGGAACTAATCCAAAAGGGGATATCATGTAATACCATGGAAAATTTCCATTTGTCCGAAAGGGAAATGGATGTAAGGCCGAAAGATGTGTTGGAAAAAATAAGTTGAACAAATAACTAAACAAGGCATAACTGGAGAGCATGATTCGCTCAATTAAATTGTAATCTTCAAAAGCGCCCACTGCGGATCCTTGTGCTTTAATTGTAATGAGACCGATGACAACAGACCCAATAAAGAATGGAATTTTTTCCAATAAAGAATAGAGGGTAAATCTTCTTTCCCTGTAGAAGTCAATGGCCAATAAGCTGAGTGGAAAACTTACCGCCGCAGGTTTTGAAAACAAGGAAAGCACAAAAAATATTAAACATAGGAGATAAAATGTCCATTTAACCCAATTTTGTTTATCCAAGTAGATTAAATAGATGATGAGACCGAGGAGATAGAAAAATCCAAATAAGACATCTTTGAATTGAGAGATCCATGCAACAGATTCCACATGCATCGGATGAATTCCAAATAGAAGTGCAACAGAGGCAGCAATCCAAATCTTTCGGCGACTTAGAAGAAAGGTAAAGAAAAATGCCAGGGTCACATTAAGTAAGTGGATAAAAAGATTTATTTTATGGTAGAGGGCAGGATTAAGTTCAGTAATTTTATATTGGAGAGAGAAACCAAGCATGGTCAGCGGGTGATAGTTTCCTACAAAAAAGTTCTGATCGAAATAATAATAAATGGCCTCAGAAAAAGGTTTCTTTAAGGATTCATTTCTAACAATATACTCGGCATCATCCCAAACAAATTTATTGCTGGTGACAGAGCTCAATACTAAGGCAGTAATGATAGCTACTGACATTAGGGTCAAGCCGAATCTAAAATAGGGAGTGGATTTTGGAAGCGAATTATCCTCAGATTTCTTCATTTTATCTTTTTTCATCTCAGGTTTCATGAGGTATTAGTCTTTGAAGTCTCAAACTAAATCAAAATTCAGATATCTAAGATAATCTTGCAGAAGAAATTGGTGAATAAATATTCGAATAATTAAAATCTATGCTTTATCTACCACCATTAATTGTTTTGACATTTGTTTGCCATCTATGCTCAATACAATAAAGTATGTCCCTGATTTTAGATTCAGTGAATTTGTATCAATCTTTTCAAGATATTTTCCTCCGGCACGGACTTCATTATTTAAAATGACATTCAATTTATTGCCTTGTAAATCTGCAATCCATAAGCTGACCATGCTCTTCTTCCTGAGTTTGAAGGAAAATCCCGAGGAGTTGGATGAAGGATTGGGATATGGATTTTCAATAGTTGGCGCTAGCGGGGAAGAAGATTCCTGAATGGCAGTAGCAATGGCGTCGGGGTTAACCAGGGCTGTCCAAACAGAGAGTTCGTTTCCTGAAAGTCTTGTCCAAATGGGTCTTACAATGTTGTTATGAACACTTATGCCTGTATAATCACCGAAGAAAAAATTTGAAGAAGGGAAAAAAGCTGATTCGGAAATCTTGAAGTTTAAAAAGGTTTCTCCACCGTCTTTGGATAAAGCCATATAGACGTCTGTATTTTCATTGGAATAGTTCCTTCTATCATAGAATACAAACCAAAGCCAGCCGGTGGCCTGGTCAATAGCCATATTTGTGAAAAACTGATGTGCATTCCCACCGTCGTTGTTAACTTTTACCGGCGGAGTCCAAGTATTTCCGCCATCTTTACTCTTTGCCAACCATATGTCTGTGTCGTTTTCTCCATTACGTTGATCAGACCAGTTCACATAAATAGTTCCATGATGAGGCCCATTACTTAAATCACAGGTAGTGAATGGCAAACCATTTGCCCTGTAGATGCCGGGGATGTTATAATCCCATCCCCCTGGTTGTTCGGTGATGAAAATATCTTCATTAAGCCAGGTTTCCCCTTTATCTGAAGATCGATCAAACCAAATTTTATTTTGATTAGACCAGGCAATGTAAATTTGACCTTCCGGACCTATACACGGCACTGCACCTTCTGCAGTATTGTCACTGTCTACACAATCACCACCAAGTTTGTTGATTCTTTTGGCAAGGGTCCAGGATTCGCCACCATCAATGCTTTTGGAAAACAGGATATTTGAACTGTCAGTTGATTTGTTGGATCCGTATTTATCAAACTGAGTCCAGCTTAAATAAAGAGCATTGGTATTTTTATCGACAGAAATCCAATGCTTGTCTTGGGCTTTGTTTCCATTCAGGCCGGTGAAACTTCCCTGAGACCAAGTCTTGCCACCATCTAGGCTCTTTTGGGATATAATTCTGTCAATCCAATTACCGGGTGCGGGTGGATTAGACAAATGTATAAAGTAAAATGCTCCAGCGGTGTCTACCGCCAATACTGGGTCGCCCCAAATACCCCAGGGACAGCTTAATGATACTTGGGTCCAATTCGCACCTGCATCTTTTGAGTAGTATACATTGTCAATATTGGCAGCAGCAACCATTTGATTTGTGTTTTGAGGGTTGATACAAATGGAAGGTTCGTTAGGAGCGTTCTTGTTTCCTATAAAAACATTGGTGTGTTGGGCCCCAAGCCAGTTAAAGAAAAATAATTCAACGATTATTATTGCAAGAACCTTAGCGTCAAACTTTTTTAAAGATTTGATATTATTCTGATTCATGAGATTTGTAAAATTGACTTATTTTTTAGATACTTAAAAAGAGAACGGATGCATTGATTTTATTTTTTTACAATTTTCTCTATTATTTGAACATTGCCTGTTATTATTTTGAAATAGAAAATTCCAGGTGACCAGCTTTTGGTATTTATTTCAGTAAACGAGTCCATAATTTTTCCTGTAGAAAATGTTTCTCCAAGAGAATTTGAAATTTCAAAATGGACGGGATTGTGAATTAAATTTTCTTTTAATTTAATGAATAATACTTCGCTAAATGGATTGGGACTAATTTGACAATTTTTTTCAAAAATATCATCCTTGGTTCCAGTGGTTATTTGTTTGATAATATTGTTGGCAGAAATGATTGAAATGTGTGGATCAAATTGAATGCTGTCAACTTTATATGGCAGTGAAATATCAAACTCTTCCCCATTAAATCTATGCTCCAATCTAAGCATGGTGTCTTTTCCTTCTCCAAAGACTTTGATAGGAAGCGGCAATTCAAAAAAATCATTGCTTGGATGTGAACTGGACTGATCGATCTTGAAATGAAGAATTCCAGAGCTTGTATTATTCCATAAAATCTGATATGATGGAAAGCCTTCACGATAAAACCAGTCTCCAAAAAATTCATCTAGATTAATTCCTGAGCTCATTTCAAAAAAATATTTTAAATCCGTGGTCAGGGCATAATTGTATGCATGATCCGGATCTTTCAGGTAATTTTTTAGGGCTGTAAAAAATGCTTCATCTCCAATTTTCCATCTTATCATATGGAGCACCATGGCACCTTTGGCATAGGAGAGTCTGCCATTAAAAATTCTTCCAACATTGGATATGTCATTTACCCACACTGACCCACCGGGTTGGCTTACCACTGAATTCAAACGTTGACTTAAAAATCTTGGCCACCATTCTGGTCTAAGGAATTGATAACACAAGCCGCTGAGATAGGTGGCAAATCCTTCATGAAGCCAAATGTCTTCCCAATTTCCACAAGTTACTTTATCACCAAACCATTGATGTGCCAACTCATGAGCAAGCAATTCATATGAAAAGCCACTAACAAAGCTCATGGTTTGATGTTCCATTCCTCCTCCCCAACCAAATTGTGCATGCCCATATTTTTCATCGGGGAATGGATAATCCCCAAGCAGTCTATTGTATAATTGGATTACTTCAAGTAGTTCCTTAGTTTGTGATTTTGCTTCATCTAGGTTTTCAGGGAAAACATAGTTGAGAATGTTTAGCGTCTTCCCACTTTCCAACTTTACTTGCTCGGTATATTGAGCATAATTACTTACTGCAATAGCCACTAAATAGGCAGGTATAGGATACCGGTGTTTCCACTTGCAGATAATATCAGAACCCAAAGTTTCTTCACCGATGAGCAACCCGTTGGAGGCAGTCCTGTATTGGATGGGAGATTTAACCCATATGTCCATGGAATCTATTTTGTCATTCAAATCCTGTTTGCAGGGCCACCAACTTTTGGCTCCATATGGTTCTGAAAGGGTCCAAAGAATCGGAATGCCAGCGTGGGTGCTTTGAATGAAGGAGCCAAACCCTGTAGAAATAGGGGCGCCTTCATATTCAACAGATATGCTGTCCAGTATGCCAGTGGAGATTTTGTTGGGCAAAACTATTTTTAGAACATCGTTTCCGGGTCTTGAACTTAAAATATTACTTCCGTGATAAATTATTGATTTGATCACCATGTTGTCAGCCAAATCAAAGTGAATAGCATCCAGGTCATTCTCCAAAACCACAAAATAAGAAGTGACGGTTCCTTTTATAAAGCTGACTGATGGATCAACTGTAAGTTCAAGCCGATGGTATTTAAGGTCGAAATTTTTGGTCAAAGGGTTAGGCGGTAAGGTTGCCAGACCTGTATGCATATGGTCCTCCGCACCTATTGTTCGAAAATAATCCTTGCACTGGTGTATCTCCTGCCCGGTTAATGGTAGAACAAAGGTCAGGAGTATTGCAAATTTAATTAACTGCATTGTTTTTTATTTGTAGAACGTATAAAAGCGATAAAAGGCTCCATTTTATTATAAATTTCTAAAAAAATTACAAAGTGGTATAATGTTTTTGGTATTTTAATTTTAGATATTCAAGGTTAATAAGTATAGAAAACAGAAATTCTGAATTATAAAACTATTCCTCCAATTTATTTTCCATTTTCATAAGTAAAGTATAAGCACCTTTGAGAACAATATTTTTTTTGGCAAACAACTCATAATTCTTTATTTCGACCATACCTTTCTCTTGAATTCCGATCTCAGCTTCTAACCTCTGGTATTGATTTTTTCCAGTCTCAACAAAGAGGTAATTTTTAGTGCCGTAAGATACAACAGCTCCTTCTGGAATAATATAAGCTGAATTGGCGTTGGTTTCAATTTCTGCATTCATATACATTCCAGGCAACAGAGATTTATCTTTTGTAAGAAAATTGCAAAGTACTGAACTTGCTCCATCAGATGTAATGTCTTTATTGATGAGCATAATTTTACCAGGGTATTTTTTCTCAAGATTATAATTGTTAAAAGCATAAATATTTTGGCCTATGGAAATTTTGTTCATATCTTTTTCAAATACCTTTAAAACCAGATGATAGTCTGATGGATTAATTAGTTCAAAAATAATGTCTTCTGGGTTCACATACTTTCCAATGTTCATATTTACTTTAGAAACATAACCGTTTATGGGTGAAAAAATTCCAATGTTTTTGGAAATGGTATTTTCTGTAAGACTGCTTGGGTTGATATTTATAAGTTTTAATTTTTCAGCCATTGCATTTAAAGCAACTTTAAGTTGCCCGAATTCCAATTGAGTTTGTTCAAATATTTTATCACTGGTTGCTTTGGTTTCATTCAAATCTTTTTGACGTTTATATTCAGATTCCAAATATTTTAATTTTAGTTTAGTGCTTAGGTATTCTTGCTGTAGTTGTATATACTGTTGATCTTCCATGGTTGCAATTCTCTCCCCTTTACTAACTTTCATTCCAGGCATTAATTTAGTATGACTCAGAAATCCCCCCAGCGGCATACTTACAGAAAATATATTTTGAGGAGGAACCTGAATATGACCGGTTAAATTAAGTACAGATGATATATTTTTTAATTCCAGTGTCCCCACTTCAATTTTTGTAGTATTATTTTGTTCTTCAGTCAATTCAATACTATTAAAATCAGGTTCAATTGCTTTTTGCTCAAGAGTGCTCTTTTCTTTTGTCCCACAAGCACCGAGGATAAATACGAATGTAAGTGAAAATATATTTTTCATTTTATTAATTGATTGAATTTAAGTAATTGATTTCTATAATACTTTCATTTAATTCCTTGACAGCATTGAGATAATCATTTTGCACAGCAATAATTTGATTAATGGACATGACCCACTCTAAATAATTTATATCCCCTTTAGTTAGCTGATCATTGATTGTTTGTGTTAATATGTTTGAATTTTGTATTGCAAATTGCTCAAAATATTCTACTGATGACCTTTTGTTTGTATAATCAATCATTGAGTTCGTCCTACTGTTTTGAAGTAATTGCATTTGTTCTTCCTTGGAGATATTCGCTATTTGTTCATTCAACTGAAAGGCATTTATCCTAGCTTTCTGTGCTTTTGATGAAATGGGAATTCCAATTCCTACCTGAACCGAATTAAATCTTTTAGAAGATGTGTATAAAACATTGTCGGCTCCTGTTCCTCTCATGCTCATGTTTGAATAACCAAGATTCAGTACAGGCAGCATTTTTGATTTTTCCAATTGGGTCATTTGAGTTGCTAGTAAAATTTTTTGGTCTGCTAAATTCATTATGGGGTGTTGACTGTTTTTTATTTCAGTAAGAATGGGGGGGGGCTCAAGTTTTATATCTTTATATTCAGGTTCAAAATCAATAGGTGAATTCATCATTACTTTAAGGTTGTTTTTTATAGTTAAAAGATTTTGCTGAATATTTTTTTTCTGAAGTTGAATATTGCCAAGAATGATCTCGTAGGTAGTTTTTTCCATGATATTGCTTTCCCCTTTTTGATAGCGAAGTCTGGCTTTTTCCATTAAGATTGTGAAGATGCTATCCGATTTATTCAGATTTTTTTCTTTTTCTTTTAGTATGATTAAATTGGAAAAGTGAAGCATAATCATTTTTTTAATGTCTGCTTCCTTCAGACTCAAATTTGCAATTTCGGTCTGATATTCCTTTTCCAGCAATTTTTTTTGTCTTTTATAAACAGTCGGCAGATTAAATGATTGATTAATACCGAAGGCAAAATCTGTGTAAACGCTGTTTATCTGACCTAGTTCAGATGACAGGTTTGTCATGGGAATGTCATAAGCAGACTTTATCATTTCCTTTTTGAACGCTTTGGTGGCTTCAATTGATTTAAGGCTCAGATTGTGTTTGAGTGCCTGGTCAACAATTTCATCCAGGGTGAGTAACTTTTGGGAAAAGACATTTATTGATGTACTCAGAATCAGAATTATAATCGTTGTAATTGAATGTTTGCCAGGTTTCATTTTTGAATTTTTTTCGAAGATTACATAAAGAACCGGGAGGACAAAAAGTGTTAAAAAGGTAGCTACAATTAATCCTCCAATAACTACTGTGGCAAGGGGGCGTTGTACCTCCGCCCCGGCTCCGTCGCTCAAGGCCATCGGTAAAAAGCCTAGTGAGGCCACCATGGCTGTCATTAGCACGGGTCTTAGTCTCACCTTGGAGCCCATAATTACAATGCGATGAAGGTCTTTTAATCCAGATTCTTTTTGTCTGTTAAATTCTGCAATAAGGACAATTCCATTGAGAACAGCTACGCCAAATAATGCAATAAATCCTACACCTGCACTGATGCTAAAGGGCATCCCTCGGAGTGACAAAAACAAAATTCCTCCTATAGCAGAGAGCGGAATGGCGGTATAAATAAGTAAGCTATGTCTGATTGAATTAAATGCAAAGAAAAGTAAAATAAAAATCATAATCAGCGATACCGGTACGGCTACGCTCAGTCTCTTTTTAGCCGCAATTAAATTTTCAAACGCACCTCCGTAAGTTACATAATAGCCTGGTGGGAGTTTTAAATTTTCTTCCACTTTTTGTTTCAACTCATCAACTATACTTTGAATGTCTCGTCCGGATACATTGAATCCGACCACTATTCTGCGTTTTGCATCTTCACGTTGAATCTGATTAGGGCCATTTTTGATTTCCACTTTAGCAAGTAGATTAAGTGGAATGTTTTGACCATCGGGTGTTGGAATGATTAGATTTCTGACATCATCCAAATTTTTCCTTTGATCAAGATTCAGCCTTACCACAAGTTCAAATCTTTTTTCACCCTCATAAATCTGTCCGGCCGATTGACCAGCAAAAGCGGTATTGATTACATTATTTATGTCTTTGATATTTAGTTTGTACTGTGCCACAGCGGCTCTGTCGTAATTGATAATGATTTGGGGTATTCCGGATATCGGTTCTATATATAGATTTTCACTACCATTTACCGCATTTACCAAACCTCCCATTTTTTCAGCATAGCTGGAAAGTGTGTCCAAATCTTCTCCAAAAATTTTACATACAACGTCTTGTCTTGCTCCGGTCATTAGTTCGTTAAATCTCATTTGAACAGGATATTGAAAACTTGCGGTGATTCCCGGAACATTTTCCAAGGATTGAGCCATTTTTTCTGCCAATTCATCAAAAGTTTTAGCAGATGTCCATTTTTTTTTGTCTTTAAGTATGACCATCATGTCACTCGCTTCCATTGGCATTGGGTCGGTTGGTACTTCTCCACTCCCAATCTTGGTCACCACTTTTTCTACTTCAGGAAAATTAGTGATCAATACATGAGCTGCTTTTTGCGTATGTTCGATGGTAGTTTTCAGGTTGCTGCCTGTAAGTACTCTGGTGTCAACAGCAAAATCACCTTCTTCCAATGCCGGAATAAATTCTCCTCCCAACATACTCAATCGGACAATGGCCAATGCAAATAAAGTGAAAGCAATCAACAGAACAGTTTTGGGAAACATTAAAATTTTAGAAAGTAAATTTTGATAAAACTTTTCAATTCGAAACATAATTTTATCCGAAATATTCGGTGTATGTTTTAAATTTTTACTCAACACCAAGGCACTCATCATGGGAATATAAGTTAGTGAAAGCAGAAAAGCCCCTGCCAAGGCAAAAGCAACTGTTTGAGCCATGGGTTTGAACATTTTGCCTTCAATGCCTTCGAGCGTAAATATTGGAAGGTACACTATCAAAATTATAATCTGGCCAAAGACTGCGCTGTTCATCATTTTTGAGGCTGAAGATTTTACATTACTATCCATTTCACCTTGTGTAAGTCTGTTAAGGTGGACAAAACTTTTACTATGAGTAAGTTGGTGCATAACAGCTTCTACTATGATAACGGCACCATCTACAATCAGACCAAAATCCAAAGCGCCGAGACTCATTAAATTGCCGCTGACCCCGAAAGTATTCATCAGAATAACAGCAAAAAGCATGGCCAGTGGGATCACGGATGCGACCAGAATGCCAGCACGAAAGTTTCCAAGAAACAGTACAAGAATGAATACAACGATCAAAGCACCTTCCAGAAGATTTTTTTCAACGGTACTGATTGCGTTGTTGACCATTTTTGTGCGGTCTAAAAACGGTTCGATAACAACTCCTGTAGGTAGTGTTTTTTGGATTTGAATGATACGTTCTTTTACATTTTTTATGACCTCACTGCTGTTGGCCCCTTTAAGCATCATGACGATGGCTCCGGAGACTTCACCTTGATCATTCAGACACATTGCACCATATCGAGTGGCGAAACCAATGTTAATGTCAGCGACGTCTCTTAAAAAAATCGGTGTACCTAATTCTGAAGTTTTTATTAAGATACTTTGAATATCTTCTTTCCTGCTAAGGATTCCTTCACTTCGAATGTACAATACAGCAGGTCCCTTCTCAATATAGGCACCTCCAGTATTTTGGTTGTTGTCTTCAAGGGCACTAAATACTTCTTGAAGGGTTATATGATAAGCCTGTAATTTATCGGGGTGAACAGAAATCTCATATTGTTTGAGATTGCCGCCAAAACTACTCACTTCAGCGACACCTTTCACACCTAATAATTGTCTTCGCACGATCCAGTCTTGGATAGTCCTCAACTCAGTGGCATCATATTTTTTTTCAAATCCTTTTTCAGGCCGCACCACGTATTGATAGATTTCTCCTAATCCTGTGCTGATAGGCCCCAATTCAGGAGTTCCGATACCTTGAGGAATTTGTGACTGGACTTGTTGAAGACGTTCTGCCACCTGTTGGCGGGCCCAATATATATCAGTAGCATCATCAAACACAACAGTTACCAAAGACAATCCGAATCGGGAAAAACTTCGTATTTCTTTAAGGCCATTTATATTGCTGTTGGCTTGTTCAATTGGATATGTGACGAGTCTTTCAATGTCAGTAGCACCAAAAGAAGGGGCAATTGTAATTACCTGTACTTGATTATTAGTAATATCAGGTACAGCATCAATTGGCAATTTGGTCACCTGATACAAACCATAAACAATCAATATGATAGTAAACAGCCCAATCAGGAGTTTATTTTTTATGGAAAATTCAATGATATGGTTGAGCATGCATTTTGTTTTAAGTTCAATTAATTGAAGACAGGCATCTTTTCGCAAAGGATAATTAGTTTAAATCTAATTATTTATTTTCAATCTATATCCTTTAAGCTACAAAAGACCTATCGTTTACTAACTTATGAAATGGTTAGAATTTCAATATTAAAATCTAAAGTATAAATTGATCTGTTTAGTACCGATTGTGGTATGGCATTTATATTTAACAATACCACTTGTTTGTAAGGTAATTTTCAAAGAAGGGAAATTAAATCTTTTACTTAGAAGAAAACCCTACCTAACTACAAACAGTTGGGTTAAATACTTATAAATTAATACTTCAGCAGGAAATGATTTAACAGTATTCTCTGCATGCCATGCGTGGGGGTTGCCAAATATTAGAAAGTAGGCTGGCATGAATAAAATTATTTTTGTAGGCAATGATACCGTTATTTTCATTTAGATCTATACAAGTAATCTCTTTGGTAACATACGAAATCGGCAACGCCAATAAATCAAAGGAGATTAAGTTTATATTCGATTTAAAAGGAAGATTCATATCCTTTTCAAAGTCAGAATCAATGGTTTTGGAATTGGCATAATGGATGGAAAAAAATTCCCATAAATTAATTCTAGGGTCAAGGTGGTTATGTTCCAAAAAATGCTCAATCAAGGCTGAAACTCTTAAAATTTGAACGAATTCAGTCTTGCCCAAGAGAAATATACACAAAAATGATATAGCAACTATTCTTTTCACCGGCTACAAAGATACTCCTATGTTTTATTAAAAAAACGAAATATATTGGAAATAGTTCTAAAGCAGGTAGGCAATTTACAAAAGTTCATAATATTATGATTTTAGTCGGGCACTTGAAATTTCATTTTGGCTTACCTGAATGCATCCAAGAGTTATCCTTTGATTACTATTTTGCCTGTCTTGCAAAAATCTTTGCCATATATTTTCCAAAGAAGCATGCCTGATCCGGAAAGAAGAGCGGGAAAAGAAATTGTTTGTTCGGTATGAAAATTGTCCAGGTTCTGGCTGTATAGAATTTGGCCTTGCAGACTAAGTATAATTAATTTTAGAGCGCCTGAATAATTATTTGGTTTAATTTTAAGTAGCAAGTTTTCCCGGGAAGAAGGATTGTTGAAGTAAAGGAAATCTGTCAGATCGCTGCTAATATTTCCTATTCCAACTGGAGCAGTGCTTAATACAGGCACTTGATAAAAGCTTAAAGCACCAATATTCCGGGAATTGGTAATGTATGGCCCCTGAAATATAGTCGAAGAATTGTGGTAATATATTTCAGGTAGGTAGGTTAAAAAATTTCCACCAGCTCCAGTTTTAAGATCCAGAAGTACGGTGTCTTTTTGAGCGCTTATGTTGTTAATTACGAAAGGTAAACCGTCCAGGTAGAAATAGTCTATTAACCTAATGTTGACATTGCTAATTACTGTGTCACTAGGAATAATAAATTCTTGAATTCCCGGTTCGAATACCAAATTGATTCTGTTTTTGGAGGGTGTTGTGTAATAAGCATATTTGAGATTTGGGGCTGTCATGTCAGGAAGCTCCGGTCCATTGTAAAAATCCTTTTCCACTAATGGACTGAGCCATTCCGCCAGAGCTCTATAACCATCAACTGAATAATGACATCCATCATGTCCAGGTAAGCCATTGGTGCTCATTACTGTGATGTCAGGGAAAGATTTTGGAAGGTTGCGTTGTATTTCTCTTACACCACTGTTGTCACCCGTGCCACAACCGTGGTGAATTTGCATCACATAGATTTTTTTTAACAGGGGGAGGTCATTTTTCCAATCCTGATAAAGAGATTTAAAATTTTCAAAATATTGAGGGGTCGCATTGCTTTCACCCTGATACCAACATAGGAATTTTACTTTAGGACCAAGTTTTGATTGGTTGATGCGATAAAGAAAACTGCCATAAATTGAATTGGGTTCTGCAGGATTAGAATCATTTCGTTGATGCTGCTGAATACTGGTTCCTCCCACACCACCATTGATTACACAGACAGGCACTTTATGCTTTTTTACAATGTTTTTCGCAAGTTGCATTCCCCATGCCCCGATATCTGGCCCGCCTCCATACCCGGAAGCACTCGCAGGAGTAAAGAAAGTGTCTTTTTTATTTTGTGAATAATTGAGCCCAAATGTTTTAACAAACGGATCAGAATCATTGGAACCTCCAAAAATAGAATTAGATTGGCCATTGATTAAAAAGACATCACCACATAAGAGATGATTCCGAATAAATAAGGAACTGTCACCAGAAGCAGAATGCGCAGTTAATTCCATCCTGTAATCTAAAAGTCCTGATTTAAGAACCGGAGAAAATTGGTATAAAGCTTTTTGATTACTGAAATAAATTGCGGTTGAAAGATTAGAAATTAATTGATCATTTTGATATAATTTTAGGAAAACAGAATCAAACTTTGAATCGAAAATATAACCTTTCACTTCAAAATTGCATAAATCGTTTTGATCTCGGGCAAAAAAATGATGATTCCCTGGCACCGACAGGATACTAGAGTCGAGGATGGGAGGGCCCGGGATCTTGTATTCTGCCATTAGCTTTTTCTGAATAGAATCTCTCGTATTGGTAGGCAGTAATCCGGGAAATAAAATAATAGTACCAATCGAACCATTATAAAAATAGGATCTGTTGTATGCGCCAATGAATATGGTGGAATCTATATTCGAAGGGCAGAATGCTGAGTCTGCGAATTGAGCGTTTATATAAAAAGTACCTCGTTGAGTGCTTTGATTGTATTCAGCTATTACCAATGCAGGTTCTAATCCAGGATCAATAGTTGATATCACCTGGCTGTTAAAATTTCCCTGATGCAACATTTGAGGTTTTGTATTTCCACCAAGCCAAAGTGTTCGGTTTGCACCACCGATTAAATTATATGAAGGGGCCTCTGTTTTAATTATGAGAAATAAGGTGTAGTCTTTTAAAACAGGGAAAACGGAGGGAAAATCCATGTATGAACTTTTTCCGTTTAATTGAATGGAAGGCAATCCATTTATTCCGTTTTTAATAAATTTAGGTCTGGCGTTTGGATTATTTTGTACAGCCTGATTCCCTGATACATTATCCTTCCAAGAAACAACGCTGCTATCTGGCCCAAGTGTGATACCTGAGCCGGCATTCAGGAATAATATTGGGGTGTGGCTTTGTTGACCAATTAAAATTATATTAAAAAAGAATATGAATACAAGTATTGGTAAATTCAAAATGCGGTTAGTGAACCAAATGATATCAATTATTTTCATTGTCTAAGAATAAGATTTCATTCTATTCTTGTTGTTATTTATTAAGCAGGAGGACATCAACAATTATAGGAATCAATTTTGTGAGAGATTTTGTTAAAATTAATTCTTTCTAGACTTACATTTTGAATATTTACAGCTTCTAAAATTTTAGTAATTGATTCAATTCAGGATTATTTAGGCATTATCATTCTCTCTGTGTTATTGAAAAATGGAATCTGCAATTGCAGATTCCATTTTATAATTTTTATTTTAATTTTTCTTGTCTGGAGTAGAGCTTACGTTCATATCTCTAATGCAAACATATTTCCCATCACGTTTTTGAAACACAGACATGTAATGTCCTTTTTTAGTTTCAGTGCCTGCAGAGTCCAACCGAGTCCAAGAGCCGATTTCTACTGCCATGTTTCCTTCCGCGAAGATATCTACCACTTTGTAAACGTTGGAATTATTGGTGCTGTCTTTGGCAATATCCTCAGCAATTTTTGCCTGAATGGCAGCCTTGCCTGAAACAGGTTCTGAATTCCTTCCATAACTAATGGCATCATCGCTGTAATAGGCAGCCACTGCAGCGGCATCTTTGGCTTTTTCACCAGCCGCAAAAGCATCTTCCATTTTTTGGATGTCCATTTTTAGTGCATCCATGTCAATCGGCTTTGGTGCCTCTGCAGGTTTTGCACATGAATTGAGAAATAGGGCAATTCCTCCAGCTAGAATGGACAATTGTTGGTTAACTTTCATTTTAATTTGTTTTGTTTGATTAAATAATTTTGCAATTTAGTTATATTTTTAGAATTGTGTAATAAGTATCACTGGAATATTACTTCCCTGAATCGAATTTATAAAAATCCGGAATTAACCTGCTGTATTCGTCCATGCCTGTTTAATTTTATATTGAAAAATTGTATTCTAAATCGAAACAGGTTAATTTGCTCCTTTCCTGAGCCCAGCTTTCCTTTTTGATAAACATCAATAGGGTGGTTGTAATTGATAATATGTAATTATATTTTCAACAGTCAACAGACTGGTTTAGTCATCCCAAAGTTGGTCCGGTATATATTAGTATTTTAAGTCTGTCGGATTAAATATGAAACTTTTAAAATTCAGAAATTAAGATGTGGGCTTTTGAACATTTGAAATTCAAAAATGATGCGAGTAATCCTATAATCATTTTTTGAATTCAAATCAGAGAATCTATTTTAAAGCCGGTCTTTTGAACAGCTTTAATTATTTCTTCCTCACTTATTTGGTCGTTTGAAACAGTTAATATTTTATTTGGATCTGTAATATCAACTGACCAATTGCCTGCACCCACGGAATCATTTAAAGAATTGGTTACCTTGGCTACACATCCAGAACAGTTAACATTTGTCTTAAATTTTTTAATTTCCATTTTTTGGTTTTATTTATTATTATGAGTAGTTAATTTTTCCGTTGAACCAACTAAAAATTTGATTCAACTAATTTACTTAATTATTTTAGTTTAGCATTTTTAAGCCTCAGACTGTTTGTAACTACAGACACGGAACTCAAGGCCATTGCCGCCCCTGCAATCATCGGATTAAGTAAGAATCCATTTATAGGATAGAGAATACCAGCAGCAAGAGGGATGCCAATGATGTTGTATACGAAAGCCCAAAATAAATTTTGTCTGATTACTGCTACAGTAATTTTGGAAAGTTGAATAGCTTCCATTACTTTGGTAAGGTCCGAGGAGATTAAAGTCATTTTGGCAACATCCATGGCAATGTCACTGCCTTTACCCATCGCAATGCTGACATCCGCCTGTGCAAGTGCCTGACTGTCGTTAATCCCATCACCTACCATTGCCACTATTTTTTCTTTCTGTTGTAATTTTTTAACAAAATTAGCTTTATCAGCAGGCAACATTTCAGATTTGAAGTTTGTAATTCCGGTCTGTTTGGCAATTGATGCAGCGCTATTTTGGCTATCTCCTGTGAGCATGTATACTTCAATACCGGCTGATCTAAGTTGTTTGATTGCAACAACGGAAGATGCTTTAATTTTATCTGAAATCGCAATTATAGCCAATGCCTGACTAGCGTCTGCAAACCAAATTACGGTTTTTGCTTGTTCCAACCATAATTCATTCTTGGTAAGTAATGAAGGATCTATTAATATTTTATATTTATCTAAGAATGCAGAATTTCCAACATAAAACCAATTATCATTTATCTGTGCTTTTACACCAAGACCTGTAATGCTTTCAAAATTTCTAATTTCAGAACTTCCTTCTAAATTTAAATACCTAACGATGGCCTCTGCCAGAGGATGTTCAGATTGTTTTTCAATGGATTGCAAAATAGTGGCATCATTTTTATTTTCATTCAACCAATAGATTTCCGCTACATCAGGTTTCCCTTCTGTAATAGTGCCAGTTTTATCCAATATTACTGCATTTATTCGTTTTGCTAATTCCAAACTCTCTGCATCCTTGATAAGAATTCCATTTTCTGCTCCCTTTCCCACACCTACCATAATGGCCGTAGGGGTAGCTAAACCCAATGCACAAGGGCATGCTATAACCAATACCGTAATCATCGATAGCATTCCTTGTGTCAGACCATTCTCCCCACCAAAAGTGAGCCATGCCAAAAGCGTAATTATTGCGATTCCGATTACGATCGGAACAAATATACTTGCAATTTTGTCTACTAATTTTTGGACAGGAGCTTTACTTCCCTGAGCCTGTTGTACCATGTTTATTATCTGTGAAAGGACCGTATCTCCTCCCACCTTGTTTGCTATAAATTCAAAGCTGCCTTTTTGATTAATTGTTCCAGCAAAAACCACATCGTCCAGTTTTTTTTCAACAGGAATTGGTTCTCCGCTGATCATACTTTCGTCCACGAAGGAAGATCCTTTTGTAATAATACCATCAACCGCTATTTTTTCACCCGGTTTTACTAAGAGGGTATTTCCTATGGAAACATTGGATATTTTTGTTTCCACATGAAGTCCTGATTCCATTATTACAGTAACGGTTTTTGGTTGAAGCCCCATCAACTTTTTTATTGCAAAAGATGAATTACCTTTTGCTCTTTCCTCCAGCCATTTACCTAATAGAATAAATGCAATTACAACGGTTGCTGCTTCGAAATACACATGTGCGTGGTGTCCTCTGGAATGCCAATAATCCGGATTCAAAGTGTTGAAAACACTGAATAAATAAGCCGTACCTGTGCTCATGGCCACAAGTGAATCCATATTGGTCGATCCATGTTTTATTTGTTTCCAGGCATTGATAAAAAATTGTCGACCAAAAATGAAAAGTACCGGTGTTGACAACAGCCACATAATGTAGTTTGCATAGTTTGTATTCATAAAGAACATTCCAATGATCACTACTGGAATTGAAAGAACTATGGCAGCAATGGTTTTTTTTTGTAGAAGTTTAAATCTTTGTTGTTGAATATCTTGCAACTGGTCTTTAGCCTCATCACTTTCATCAACCATTAAATCATATCCTATGCTTTGTAAGGCAGATTTTAATTTTTGTGGATTTGTTACAGTGGGTATGTATTCGACCATTGCATTTGTATTTGCGTAGTTGACGCTGGCTTTGATAATTCCCGGTTGAATTTCCAGAATATTTTGAGCACTGCTTGCACAAGAAGCACAACTCATATTAAGCACAGGAAAAATACCCTTAACGGTGGGCACTTCGTAGCCTAATTGGCGAATAATTTCAACAGAGTGAACCAAAGCATCTTGCAGGTCGGTTGCTTCAATTAATGCCCTGTTATTATTTAATTCAACTTTATGACTTGTGATTCCCTCAATTTTAGCCAAGGCTTTGTCAATTATCATCGCGCAGTGTTCACTGTCCATTCCTTCCAAAGGGATTATAATTTGACTTTCTTTCACGATATTCATATATTAAGATATAGAAACAACAAAAATAGTGTTATATGTTCTGTAGAAGTTACAGAATTATCGTTTTGATTTATATTAATTCAGCAATATAGGAGTTCTTAAGTTCAATTGATCTACCTAATGTCAACTAATTGTATACGATTATTATGAATGGATTTTTTACTCTGAAGATTCAGCTGCAAGTTTCTTACCCTAAATGCATTCTTCATTTGTGCCTTTTTAAACTCAGTAGATTTTACTTTATTCAACAGAAAGAGTTCTACTAAAGATCTTATGGAAGTTGAATTACTTCAATTCTAATTACTTAGATTTATCTGTTTTTATTTTACTCTTTTAACTTTTGATCAATTGTTAAAAACCCTAGTAATGAGTCATAATTAAATGAATAAAATTTTGAAATTGCTGATCTAATTCTATTGGTTAGGTTACATTAAATCCAATACAATTCAGGTGGTATGCGTTGCAAGAAATTTAGGTTGGTGTATAATTGGGCCGGTCAAAACCGAGCATTAAAATAGGGGTATTCAGTTCCCTTCTCTTAATAATTTAAACCCAAAATCATAATATAGAATTAAGGTCATTAAAATCTAAATACAAAAGTCGCCATTGGGTCCATTTCAAAACGTTTTTCGTGGGTCTCTTTCAAAACCCAAAATCACAAAAATTCAATTTAAATATCAATAATACAATAAAATATAAATTACATTTGTTTATATATATAAGTTTTAATACTGTATCTTCCATGAATGCCTCAAATCGAGTAATTTTGTTGCTCCTTTTGAATCAGAATACGCCCATGCCATTAAGGGCTCAAGGGTTAGATGAAAATATGAGGAGAGGCCTATCTTGTTAGGGCTGTAAAAACGAAACTTATGTTCGAAGATTTATTAAATAAGAGAAAATCAATTGGAGTGGTAGGCCTTGGATATGTGGGACTGCCGCTGGCTCTGGTGCTGGCAAAAAAATTTAAAGTAATAGGTTTTGACATTAGCGAGTCCAGGATCCAAAAGATGAAAGACCATATTGATCCATCCCGTGAACTTGGCCAAGCAGATTTTGAAGGGGCTGATATTGAATTTAGTGCTGATTTGAAGGATCTGGCCAGAGCAAGCTTTTACATTGTTGCTGTCCCCACACCTGTAGATGAGCATAAAGTTCCAGACTTAAAGCCTATTTTAGGTGCGACAAGTTCTGTGGCCAAGGTATTAAAGAAAGGGGATTATATTATTTATGAATCAACCGTTTACCCAGGTTGTACGGAAGAAGACTGTAAGCCTATTTTGGAATCTATTTCAGGTCTTAAATTTGGAACAGATTTTAAGCTGGGATATTCACCTGAAAGGATAAACCCCGGAGATAAAAGTCGCACGCTTGAAAATATCTTGAAAATAGTTTCAGGGAGTGATGAGGAAGCTTTGAATACTATCTCAAAAGTGTATGGTGCAATCATTCATGCCGGAATTTATAAGGCAAGCAGTATCAAAGTTGCTGAGGCCGCAAAGGTCATTGAGAATACACAAAGAGATCTCAACATTTCTTTTATGAATGAACTTTCGATCATCTTTGATCGGATGGGAATTGATACCCGGGAGGTAATTGAAGCAGCAGGCACAAAATGGAATTTTTTGAAATTTTACCCTGGGCTAGTCGGCGGTCACTGTATAGGGGTAGATCCGTACTACCTGGTTCATAAGGCAAAGGAGTTGGGATATGACCCGCAGGTCATTCTCAGTGGAAGAAGGATAAATGATGGCATGCCGGCATTTGTTGCAAAGAAGTTGGTGCAGTTATTAATTTCCAAAGAAAAGAACCCGGGTAATTGCAAAGTCTTGATTCTTGGAATCACCTTTAAGGAAAATGTGTCAGACATTCGCAATTCCAAAGTTGCTGACTTGTATCATGAATTACATGCTTATTCTGTACAAGTCGATGTGGTGGATCCTTATGCAGATCCTGAAGAAACGGAAGAAGAATATGGCATTCATATCAAATCTCAGCCGGCCAGCGATTATGATGCAGTTATCGTTGCGGTGGGACATGATGAATTCCGGAAGATGCAAATGAAAGATTTTAAAGAATTGATGAAGGAAAAGCCTGTTTTAATTGATTTAAAAGGATTGTATATGCGTCCCGATGATTCAATCCATTATTGGCGCTTATAAAGTGTAGACATGAAAATTGCAGTAATTGGAACAGGGTATGTAGGTCTCGTCACAGGAACTTGTTTTGCTGAAACCGGCCATCATGTAATGTGCGTTGACAACAACAGTGAGAAAGTAAATAGACTTCAGCAGGCGGACATTCCGATTTTTGAGCCGGGTCTGGATTTGTTATTTGATCGAAACACTCGTGATAAAAGGCTTTCTTTTAGCACCGATTTGAGGGCTGCAGTGAATTTTGCTGAAATAATTTTTCTCGCATTACCTACACCACCCGGCGAAGATGGTTCTGCTGACTTGAGTTATGTGATGCAGGTTGCTGAAGAGCTCTCGGCACTTATATCACATTATACGGTTATCGTCAATAAGAGTACGGTGCCTGTTGGGACCGGTGAAAAAGTAAAAGAGATTCTTTTGAAGAAATTAAGACCGGAAGAATTTGATGTAGTTTCTAATCCGGAATTTCTCCGTGAGGGTGTTGCGGTGGATGATTTTTTGAGACCCGACAGAGTGGTGATCGGCACTGAAACAGAACGTGCTACCAGAAAGATGAAGGAATTGTATGAGCCTTTTGTTAGGCAAGGAAATCCAATTTACATCATGGATTTGCGAAGTGCGGAACTTACTAAATATGCTGCAAATGCCTATTTGGCTGCCCGGATAAGTTTTATGAATGAAATTGCAAATTTATGTGAAGCGACCGGAGCCAACGTGGACATGGTAAGGGTTGGAATGGGTTCTGACAACCGTATTGGGAAACGTTTTTTATTCCCTGGGGTAGGATATGGAGGATCTTGTTTTCCTAAAGATGTCAAAGCTTTATACCACACTGCTGAAAATCATGAATATCATTTTAGGATATTAAAGGCAGTCATGGAGGTAAATGAAATTCAGAAGAAAGTTCTCAGTGATAAAATATATAAGTATTTCAAAGGTGACTTGCGTGATAAGAAGATTGCTATTTGGGGATTGGCCTTTAAACCCAATACAGATGACATTCGTGAGGCTCCGGCATTGCAAATAATAACTGATCTTCTGTCAGAAGGCGCCATAATTTCAGCTTATGATCCAGAAGCAAATCACCATGTAAGAGCTGTGTTTGGTGATCGCATAGAAATTTCTGATGAAATGTATTCAGTGCTAGACAATGCTGATGCACTTGCAATCATTACCGAGTGGAGTGTTTTTCGTTCACCTGATTTTGAACAAATGATGCAGCAGATGAAGAATCCGCTGATCTTTGATGGGCGCAATGTTTTTGAGCCTGAAAAAGTAAGGGAAAAGGGATTTGATTATTTTAGTATTGGAAGAGAATGAATCATTATTAATATGTTTATTGAGTGAATGATGAAGAGTAAGCATGTAGAAACAATCTCTAAGAAATTATTTGAATCATAATGTAATTATTCTATGATTTATAAAATATTTGATGTGATTCCATACCCATTTTTATAAATGAAAATGGACTTAATGTCAGCAATTAAATTTTCGATATCAATTTTAAAAAAATAAAATAAATACCATGATAAAACTACAAATGGTTGATCTTGTTTCGCAGTATCATAAAATCAAACCGGAAGTTGATGCCGCAGTGATGGATGTTATGGAAAAGGCAATGTTTATTGGTGGAGAAAAAGTGAAGTCATTTAAGGAGAATTTAGAATCTTATTTGGGTATTAAGCATGTAATTCCATGCGCCAATGGAACGGATGCTTTACAAATTGCTTTTATGGCACTTGATTTGCAACCCGGAGATGAGGTTATTGTGCCAGCATTCACTTACGTAGCTACTGCAGAGGTCATCGCGTTGTTGAAATTAAAGCCTGTAATGGTGGATGTATATCCTGATGATTTTAATATTAACACAGAAGCCATAAAAGAAGCGATTACCCCTAAAACGAAAGCAATTGTTCCGGTCCATTTATTTGGTCAGTGTGCCAATATGGAAGCTATTATGAAAATTGCAGCAGAACATAAGCTATTTGTAGTAGAAGACAATGCCCAGGCGATCGGAGCAGATTTTTATTATTCAGATGGAAAGACTGTAAAAGCAGGAACAATTGGACATATTGGATGCACTTCGTTTTTTCCCTCTAAAAATTTGGGGTGTTATGGAGATGGTGGCGCTATGTTTACGCAAGATGAAACACTTGGCAAAAAAATCACCATGATTGCAAATCATGGCCAGTCAGTTCAGTATTACCACGATGTTGTAGGAGTGAATTCAAGGTTAGATTCCATACAAGCAGCTATACTCGATATTAAATTAAAACATTTAGATGAATATGCTGCCGCCAGGGTCAAAGCCGCAGACTATTATGACAATAGATTTTCAGGTCATCCTGACATTATTACTCCCGTTAGAAATTCACATGGAAATCATGTTTTTCACCAATACACTCTAAGAATTACCAATGGTAAAAGAGATGCACTTAAAGAATTTCTTAGTCTAAGTCAAATTCCTTGCGCCATCTACTATCCATTGCCATTATATGATCAAAAAGCATTCCGATCATTCAGTGGATCTTTAAGTTATCTTCCTGTAACAGACATTTTATGTAAGCAGGTATTGTCGCTCCCGATTCATACAGAGTTGACAGAGGAAATGCAAGATCTGATAATAGATAAAGTATTGGAATTTTTATCTTAACACCATGAGTGAACAAGCAAAATACTTTGTACATGAAACTGCAGTAGTCGATCCTGATTGCCTGATTGGCGAAGGAACCAAAATCTGGCACTTTTCGCATATCATGTCAGGATGTATCATAGGCAGAAATTGTAATCTTGGACAAAATGTAGTGATAAGTCCTGAGGTTGTTTTGGGAAATAATGTTAAAGTGCAGAATAATGTTTCGATCTATACCGGTGTGATTTGTGAAGATGATGTATTTCTGGGACCTTCAATGGTTTTTACCAATGTAATAAATCCCAGATCAGCTGTTAACAGAAAGAATCAGTATGCAAAAACCCACGTTAAAAGGGGAGCAAGCATTGGAGCCAATGCAACAATTGTTTGTGGGCATGATATAGGCCAGTTTGCTTTTATAGGTGCGGGTGCAGTAGTCACCAAAGAGGTGCCTGATTATGCATTAGTGGTTGGAAATCCAGCTCGTCAGATAGGATGGATGAGTGAATATGGCCACAAATTGGATTTCAATTTAGACGGGGACGCAATTTGTCCAGAATCAGGTCAAGAATATAAATTAGAACGATCAAAAGTTACCAGAAAGTCATGACTGAAAAATTTGCAATTGTAGGTGCAGCAGGATACATCGCACCACGACATATGAAGGCCATCAAAGAAACTCATAATACGCTGGTGGCCGCTTACGATAAAAATGATTCTGTCGGCATCATTGACAGCTATTTTCCAAATGCTGATTTTTTTACTGAATTTGAGCGATTTGATCGGCATTTGGAAAAAATAAAGCGACAAGGAAATGCAATCAATTATATGAGCATTTGTTCGCCGAATTACCTCCATGATGCACACATCCGTTTTGGACTTAGGTTGGGGGCACATGTGATTTGTGAAAAGCCGCTCGTACTTAATCCCTGGAACATTGATGGGTTGATGGAAATAGAAAGTGAAACAGGTTGCAAAGTAAATACCATACTTCAATTACGCCATCATCCCAAAGTCAAAGAACTGAAGGAAAAAATTGCAGAAGAAGTGCGCAAAGAAAAACATGAAGTGGATCTGGTGTACATTACTTCAAGAGGAAAGTGGTATTATACTTCCTGGAAGGGTGACATCCATAAATCCGGGGGAATTGCCACTAACATCGGGGTCCATTTTTATGACCTTTTGGGTTGGCTATTTGGAAATCTTCAGGAAAATATTGTTCATGTTCAGACGCATGATCGTGTTGCTGGTTATCTGGAATATGAACGAGCCCGTGTAAGATATTTCCTCAGTATCAACGAAAATACCTTGCCGGAAGAAATCTTATCTGAAGGAAAAAAGACCTACAGATCTTTACAGATTGATGGTCATGAGTTTGAATTTAGTGAAGGATTTGGTGATTTACATACGGTTTCTTATCACCATATTTTAGAGGGAAATGGCTTTGGTTTGATGGATTCCAAAAGATCGATAGAGACCGTTTTTGGAATACGTTCTGCGGTGCCGGTAGGTTTAATTGGTGACTATCACCCATTTGCAAAAAAACCAGTTGTCAAACATCCATTTGATTGATTCAATAATAATTAATTTGTTCAATCAAGAACTTTAATTTATGAAAATTCTCAGCATTGTTGGAGCTCGTCCAAATTTCATGAAAGTGGCTCCTCTACACAGAGTATTTACCCAAGCCGGTTCAGGCATTCAATCTAAAATTGTACATACCGGGCAACATTTTGATGAAAAAATGAGTGAGATTTTTTTCAATCAGCTTTCACTTCCAAAGCCTGATTATTTTCTTGGAGTAGGACATGGCTCACATTCGGAAGTCACCGCAAGAATTTTGTTAGGGTTTGAACCGGTTCTGCATAAGGAACAACCTGATTTGGTAATTGTGGTGGGTGATGTTACTTCAACCTTAGCCTGCGCACTGGTTACACAAAGAAATGGCATTAAATTGGCTCATGTAGAAGCGGGATTGAGATCTAAAGACAGGAGCATGCCAGAGGAAGTAAACAGAATCCTTACTGATCAAATTTCTGATTATCTATTTACCACAGAAAGATCAGCACTCAATAATTTGATGCAAGAAAATATTCCGGAAGATAAAGTACATTTTGTAGGAAATTGTATGATTGACTCTTTAGACTTTTATTCAAGTCGCACAAAAAATATTGAAGTTTGCTATGAATTTGGGGTGCTTCCACAAAAGTATATTCTAATGACTATGCATCGGCCATCCAATGTTGATTCAAAAGATGGTTTAATGAAAATTTATAAAATGCTTAAAGGAATTGAAGATCATCAAACAAAAGTGATCTTTCCTATGCATCCGCGCACAAAAGCAAAGCTAGTTGAATTTGATTTGCTTAATTTGTTTTGCGATCAAGAACAACTCATTATAACAGACCCACTGGGATATATTGAATTCATTACTTTAATGCGTTATGCCAGATTGGTCTTAACAGACTCTGGTGGTGTACAGGAAGAAAGCACTTACCTCAATATTCCTTGTTTAACCTTTAGAAAATCAACTGAAAGACCAATCACGGTTGAAGTTGGAAGTAATATATTGTTAGATGAATTAGACCCGTCGACTGCAGTCTCAAAAATTTGCGAAATTTTGAATGGGAATATAAAAAAGTCAGGTATTCCTGAATTTTGGGACGGGAAGGCAGCCATGAGAATATTGGAGATACTCAAACATTCAATCAAAAGTTAAAAATGAGTTTGGGCCGCTATTTTAGAACATTATCAAAGCTTAAGGCCTCCCAAATTTATTTTCAAATTTATTATAAAATCAAAAGTCTATTTTCATTTAGAGTCAATAATAGACATTTTCAAAGAGATATTTTTCCATTAAAGTCAAAGTGTTTTCCTTTTTTCAAAGCACAAAAAATTGTGGGAAAAAATACATTTACTTTTCTCAGCATAACCCATCATTTTGAAAAGGATATTGATTGGAATGTTTCCATAAATGGAAGGTTGTGGAATTATCATCTTCAATACTTAGATTTTTTAAATGATGATGCATTATCACTTCAGGAACGCATTAATTTGTTGGAAGATATTTCAAAAAGTATTTTAGAGGGGAGTTTGAGACTGGAACCTTTTCCAGTTTCCATTCGCTTAATTAATAGTTTGGTGTTCCTTCATCGACTGCCTGATAGAAAAACTAATATTGATAAGGCGCTATTAAAGCAAATTTATTTTCTGAAATCAAACCTTGAATATCATATTCTTGCAAATCATTTGTTGGAGAATTTGCTTGCCATGTGTTTGGCCTCTCATTTTATAAAAGACAGGTTACTTATTTTAAAGTTTACAGAAAAACTTACCAAGGAGTTGGATAAACAAATTCTCCCTGATGGTGCACATTATGAAAGATCTATAATGTATCATATGATTATTATGGGTAGACTAATGACATTGTATAGTCTGCCGAATTTAGATCATGGGCTGATTTTTTCTTTGAAAAATTATTTATCCTTGATGTCATCTTGGTTATACACTTTTGTAGGGAACGAGAATGCGCTGCCATTATTTCAAGACAGCTCCGGGAATGAATGTTTAAGTCCAGGTACCTTATTAGTGAAGTGTGATCAATTGCAAATACCGTATCAAACCAGCCCATTAAAAGAATGTGGGTATCGTAAATTCAGTTTCAGGAATGCATCTCTTTGGGTGAATGGTGGAAACATATCTCCTGAATATCAACCTGGGCACAGCCATGCTGACCTCTTGAATTTTATTTTGCATGTGAATCATATTCCACATATTGTGGACACAGGAGTCTCCACCTATGAAGCTAATGATCGCAGAAACTATGAGCGAGGGTCCTTTGCTCATAATGTGGTTGTGATTGATGGAAAAGATCAATCTGAGATGTGGCGTTCTTTCCGGATTGGAAGAAGGGCAAGAGTGAGCATAATTCATGATAATTCAGATTCCTTGGTTGGAGAAATTGATCAATTATTCAGGCCTGAATGGAAACATCAAAGAAGTTTTTCTATTCAGGATTCAGATCTTGTCATCCGAGACAAAGTAATGGGAGGAGGAAATGTAAATTGCATTTCCCTATATCATTTTGATAAAGGCATATCATCTATATTCATTGATCAAAAATCAGGAACTGTTGAAGCAGGACTGATTAAAATATATTTTGAAGGTGCTGAAAATATTGTACTTGAGGAATACTTGCAGGCGGTTGGATTTAATCATTTAGAAAATGCAATGTGTCTTAAAGTAGATTTTAAAAAGTCTTTGGTGACTAAAATTAAAGTTCATGGCTAGAAGAATTTTATACCTCAGTTATTTTTATTCACCAGATCTGGGTGCGGGATCTTTTCGGAATACAGCTTTGTCGCAAGCGCTTTCAAAGAAGTTGAATAGTGATGATTTAGTTGATATTATGACCACTTTGCCGAATCGTTACAATATGGAAAATTTATCGGCAGAAGAATTTGAACAAATTGATCAAATTCGCATACACAGATGGAAGGTGCCAAAACATGGAAATGGTTTCATAAGACAGATTATTTCTTTTCTCGCCTATCGAAAACAAGTATTGAATAAAATTGGGGAGCAGAAGTATGATCTTGTATTTGCCTCGAGTTCAAAATTGTTTACTGCTTATTTGGCTTACTGCATCGCAAAAAAAAGAGGACTTAAATTGTATGTTGACCTTAGAGATTTGTTTTCAGAAAATTTGGTAGAACTCATTAAATTTCCGATTCTTGGTCGAGTGGTTTCATTTTTTGTGCGTCATTTTTTTGAAAGGCCAGTTATGAATTTTGCAACACACATCAATGTTAATTCGGAGGGATTTTTAAATTCCGTTACCACCTCAAGTTCTGCGCATGTCAGTTTCTTTCCTAACGGAATTGATGATTTTTTTCTAGGCCATCTTCAGGATCCTAATTTGGCGAATAAACCCAGAATAATTTGCTATGCGGGAAATATTGGCGAAGGACAGGGTCTTGAAAAAATAATACCAATGTTGGCTAATAAGTTGGGTTCTAATTTTTTATTCAAAGTCATTGGAGAAGGCTCTACCAAGCATAAATTGCAAGAGGAAGTAACTAGATTGGGGCTCTTAAACGTAGAAATACTTCCTCCGGTACCCAGGTACGAATTACTACAATATTATTGTCATGCTCATTATTTATTTGTGCATTTGAATGACTTTAAGTCTTTCAGAAAAGTGCTTCCTTCTAAATTGTTCGAGTACGCTTGTTTTAATATTCCCATCGTGGCAGGAGTCTCCGGCTATGCAAAGGATTTTATTGAACAGCACATAAAAGATAATGTCTTTGTGTTTGATCCATGTGATGTTAATTCAGCGGCTGAATATTTCCTAAATTCAGATTATTATTTATTGGCTCGACCTAATTTTGTAGATCGATTTAAGCGTACCCATATATCAGAAAATATGGCTGATTCCATTATTCAGTATTTACCTCCAATGGCATGAAAATTTTATTGGTCAGCAATTCTGCATGGAATATTTATAATTTCAGATTGGGGTTGATTTCAATTTTTCGTCAACGTGGTCATGAGATTTTTCTGGCGAGTCCAATAGATGAATATTTGGACAAAATTGAGTCCATTTATTACAATAAAATTTATCCAATTGAACATCTTTCAGCGCGTGGAAAAAATCCAATAAGCGATATTTTATTAATTTGGGAGCTGAAGAAAATATTTCAGACTTGCAAGCCGGATTTAGTTTTATTGTTTACCATTAAACCCAATATTTATGGAGGTATTGTATCCCGGTTTCTACAGATTCCATATGTTGTTAACATAACAGGATTGGGGTCTCAATTTACTTCGGCTGCTGGTTTTGGAAAATTGTTTCATATTCTATTTTCATTTTCTTTGAAAAAAAGTAGCCTTGCATTGTTTCACAATCACGAAGATTTAGATTATTTTGTAAGCCAAAATTTACTGGTATCTGAACAGGCAGCTGTCGTCAATGGGTCTGGTGTGGATGTTCAAAAATTTTGTGCAGAACCTAGAGAAACGAAGGATAGATTGGTGTTTCTATTTGCAGGTCGGTTATTGCGAGAGAAAGGATTGGCCGAATTTGTACAAGCTGCCAAAAAAATGAAGGAAAGTGGATTTGCAGCAATTTTTCATGTAATTGGCCCCATAGAAACACTTGAATTGGATGTGGAACTTAGGAATATTTTTGAAGTAGCCGTGCGGCAAGGGACTGTCCAATATTTTAACAAAACTGAGAATGTTAAACCATATCTACAGGCTGCAGATATTTTCGTATTGCCTACTTACCGGGAAGGAAGATCAAAGGCAATTCTGGAAGCCATGGCAATGAAAATGCCGGTGATAACTTGCGATGTAGCAGGATGCAGAGACCTTGTGGTGGATGGCATTAATGGCTTTCTTGTTAAGGAGCGAGATTCAGATAGTCTGTATCTTGCTATGGTAAAAATGTGTGGATTTAGTTATGAGATGCTCGATAAGATGGGAGAAGAAAGCAGGCGTATAGTTGTGGACCAATATGAACTTAAGAAAGTGCAGACACAATATCTTCAAGTGCTGGAGGAACATATAATTCTTAGGTGATGAGTTCATTAGAAAAATTATATCGGAAGAACAAAAAATATTACCAAAGGAGGCTTCGCATTATTTTGGATAGACTTTACATTGAGAATGAACAAATTCTTGACCTGGGGTGTGGTGAGATGTTGCTAAAAGATTTCTTACCTACAGAGAGAAATGGTAATTACTTAGGAGTAGATAACATTGCATATCAAAATATTTCTGATTTTATTTGCATGGATGTTTTACAATTTCTTAAAGTAAATCATAATCATTATGATTTTATTTTTTGCCTTGGATTATTGGATCATCTTGAGCTTGAAGTCCAAAATGAATTTTTGGATTTAATTTCTCTTAGACAGCATTCAAAAATTATTCTAAGTAAGTCAAACGAAAAAAATATATTTTTTAGGTTTCTGAACGTAGGAAGAGGAGTGGAGTTTGAACATCAATTTTTGATCCTTAAAAAAATATATCTTTTAAAAATACCCAAGACATCATTAGTCATCCATTTAACTTTTATAGGATCAATATTTGCTACTGAAGTAATTTATTTTTTAGCAAGCAAGAGGAACTAATTCTTGAAAGAAGTATTTGACCTATATCTGAATAAAATGACAAGAATTTAATCTTCCAAAAATATCCTTTTCACTCTAGGGGAAATGCCGCATAATATTTCATAGGGTATGGTATCGCTGGTTTCAGACAGATTTTCAATAGGAACATTTTTACCAAAAACTTCTACTTCATCGCCGACATTTGCTTCAGGACACAGACTGATGTCTATCATGCACATATCCATACAAACTACCCCAATGATGGGCACTTGTTTTCCATGTAACCACATTTTATATTTTTTTGTGCCTGCTATTCTAGGAAGTCCATCTGCATAACCCATGCTGAGGACAGCTATAATACTGTCTTTTTTTAAACGACCAGAGCGGTTGTAACTAATGGATTCATCTTTAGAAATTTTTTTGATTTGGGTAATTTTGGTTTTGAGAATATGGACTTTTTCTAATTGAGTGCCTACTGTTGGATCGCTCTCTATACCATACAAGCCAATACCAAGACGAACCATATCCAATTGCATATCCGCATGCCGGCTGACACCAGAACTATTGAGGATATGAAGTAATGGAAAGTAACCTATTGCATTGGTTATTTTTTTGGCAAAAGATTTGAAGGACTTGTATTGAATTTTAGTAAAGTCGTCCCATTCGATACTGCTGCTTCCTGAAAGGTGGCTAAATATAGATCCAACTTTAATATAGGAATGTGAACTAATTATTGAAATGAGTTCATCAACATCTTTTACTTGAAATCCCAGACGGTTCATACCCGTCTCTAATTTAAGATGAATAATGCATTGCTTGTATTGTTCAGTTTCTTTAACAAACCTTTTCAATTGCTCAATTGAAAAAATTTCAGGTTCAAGTCTGTTACTCAGAAGTTCATCGAAATCCGCATTGCCGGTATTCATCACCAGTATGGGCTTTTGAATTCCTTTTTGCCGCAAAAGAACGCCTTCATCGGTATAGGCTACAGCTAGATAATCAATTCCACGGTGTTCAAGATAACGGGCGATTTCATATTGGCCAGATCCATAAGCAGAGGCTTTAACCACAGCCATGATTTTAGTTTTCTTATGAAGGCGAGATTTGTAAGCACTTATATTGTGCGCAATGGCCTTTAAATTTATCTCCAAAATACTGTCATGTCTGGATAAAGCAAATTCAGTAAAAAATTTTTCCAGTGCAAAATTTCTTGCACCTTTGATCAGAATGCATTCATTTTTAAATGAAATCTTGTCTAAAGATTTAAGAAATTCGTCAGTGTTTGGAAAAGAGAAAAAGCTTATTGATTCTGAAAGATGAGGCTTGAGTTTTCTCATCTTATTTCCGACGGTTATTACTCTTGTGAAACGAAATTGTTTTAACAAATGAGCAATTTCTTTGAATAATAAAAGATCATGGTGACGTGAAGCAAAATCCGAAATCACCAAACTGCGTTTGAGATTTTGATTTTGTTGATCAACAAACTGAAATGCAAGTTTAAGCGACTTTAAATCCAAACTGTAACTGTCGTTCATCAGGACACATCCATAAAGTCCATCTTTTTGTTCCAATCTCAACTTTAATCCGTGTAGTCGATTGATGGTGTCCTGAATGGCAGAAGGGTCTAATTTAAAATATACGGCAGAGATGATGGCATGGCAAGCATTTTCTATTGCTGAGATATCGGTAAATGGTAATTCAAATGAAAACAAACGTTTTTTCCATGCAAACCGTATTGATGTTGTATGACCATTCGTATATTCCTTCCTAATTAAAAGGTCATTGTGAGGAAGAAAACCCCATGAAATTGAATTATTTTTCTTTTTTAGAATATTGTATATGGATTTGTGATCACCGCAATACAGGATGGTTTTTGTATTTTTAAAGAGCTTTAATTTTTCATTTATTTTTTCTACTTGATTTTTAAATCCGCTGTCGTGCGCATCGCCTATGTTTGTAAAAATTCCAAAAGTCGGTTGGATCATCAATTCCAAACGTTGCATTTCTGACTTTTGCGAAATTCCGGCTTCAAAAACTCCAATCTCATGTGCTTTTCCAAGTTCAAGAATGGATAAAGCTACCCCTAATTGCGAGTTGTAACTTTTAGGATTTTTACATACTAGAAATTTTGTTTGAAGAATTTGTGAAAGCCATTCTTTAACAATGGTTTTGCCATTGCTACCGGTTATACCAATCACAGGTATTTTAAAATGATTTCGATGTACGCTCGCAAATTTCTGTAAGGCATTCAAACTATTTTTTACCAAAAGTATGCATGAATTTTCTGGAGCTTTTTTGGTGTGCTGACTTACAAAGAATCTAACACCTCTTTCTGCTAGTTCCGGAATGAATACATCTCCTTTGGTGTGTTGACCTTCCAGTGCAAAAAATATACTTTGGGAAGGATGACTTATGTAACGAGAATCGGTATCAACATAACAAATATTTATATCGGACTCAACATGACCAATGATCTTGGCATCGATGATTTTGGCAATTTCTTCAATAGTGCATTCCATTGTTTAGAGGTCGAACCCTATATCTTTTCGATAATATTTCCCTTCAAAACTTATCTCTTCTGCCAACTTAGATGCAAGGCGCAAAGCTTCACTTTTTGAATTCCCCAAACTACTTATGGCAAAGACTCTGCCTCCGGAAGTGACCAACTGATCATTCACTTTGGTAACTCCTGAATAGAAAATTATAGAATCCATTTCAGTGGTTTCAGGAAGTGTAATGGGTTTATTTTTATCAAATGGTCCCGGGTATCCACCACTTACCAGACAGATGGTGGAAGCAAATTTGTCCGAAATTTTCATTTTAACTTCATCCAGTTTATTTTGGTCACAAAGTAGAAATAATTCAAGTAGGTCATTGTTCAGCCTCAGCATGACCGCTTCAGTTTCCGGATCACCCATGCGGCAATTGTATTCAATTACATAAGGTTCTCCCTTGACAACAATTAAGCCAAAGAAAATGAATCCCTGATAAGGAATGTTTTCATTTTGCAATCCTGAAAGGGTTGGAAGGATGATTTTGTCGATGACCTTTTTCATCAATTCATCATTAGCAAAACTTACTGGTGAGATGGCACCCATGCCACCCGTATTAAGACCCGTATCACCTTCACCGATTCGTTTGTAATCTTTTGCTTCAGGCAACAGTATATATTGTGTCCCATTGGTCAATACAAAAACCGAGAATTCTATACCGGTTAAAAATTCTTCTATTACTAAATGGCTCGAGGCATTGCCGAATTTGCCCCCTAACATCTCTTTAATTTCTACAGAGGCTTGCTCTTTTGTTTCTGCGATTACCACTCCTTTCCCTGCCGCTAACCCATCCGCTTTAATAACGATGGGCGTTTGCATTGTTTGGATATAGTTTAAGGCCAATTCCTCTTCATATTGATCAAATGCACGATAGCCTGCGGTTGGAATATGGTGGCGCATCATAAACTCTTTGGCAAATTGTTTACTTGATTCCAACCTGGCCCCGGAGGAGCCCGGGCCAATCAAGATGGGTCGTTTAGGCAATTCTGCTTGTTCAATTAAATCCATAAGGCCGTCTGCAAGAGGCACTTCCGGTCCACAGACAACCAAATCGATTTTTTTATCTTTTATAACATCCACTATGCCATTGTGATCATCCGAGTTTATAGAAATGTTTTCTCCAAGTTCAGATGTGCCGGGATTTCCCGGTAGGATATAAAGTTTTGTTAGTAAAGGACTCTGGGAAATTTTCCAGGCGAATGCATGTTCGCGGCCACCTGAACCGATAAGAAGGACTTTCATGATGTGTGATGATGTATTTTCGAGCACAAAGAAACGGATAAGTTTAACATCAGATTCAATCCAAACCGTAAGAGTTAAAAAGGTTGGCCAAAATAACTAAAATACAAAATGGCAATTTGAAGGTTTCATTAGAAGAATCTGATCAAATTACTTAATTAATAGAATGGTTTGTCTTTATTTTTTTTAATAAATTTCAAATTAAACCCTTTTATTTAAACTCAATTCAAGGCAAATGAATTCTCTACATCAATTCCGGACTTCACCTTTAGTTTTTTAAAAACCTCATTCGACCTAAATTATTTATTCCTTAATTCTCTCCTCAATATTTTGCCTACATTTGTTTTAGGCAGGGATTCACGGAATTCCACTGATCTTGGAATCTTATAATTTGTAAGATATTTTCGTGTAAAATCAATGACTTCATCCTCTGTTAGACTTTTATCCTTTTTAACAACGAATGCTTTGACAATTTCTCCTGATCTTTCATCAGGAATACCGACAACAGCCACCTCCAGTACCTTTTCATTTTTAGCAATGATGTCTTCAATTTCGTTGGGATAAACGTTGAAACCTGATACCAGGATCATGTCCTTTTTTCGATCTACTATTTTAAAATATCCGTCTTCTTCCATGATTCCAATATCGCCGGTACAGAGCCATCCGTTTTTTATAGTATTGGCTGTTTCTTCTGGTTTATTGAAATAACCTTTCATCACTTGAGGGCCTTTTACCTGAATTTCACCCGATTCTCCAAAATTGCATATCCTACCGTTGTCATCAACAATTCTTACATCTGTAGATGGGACCGGTAATCCTATAGTTCCCAAACGTCCGGAACCATCCAGGGGATTAAGACTTACTACTGGTGAGGCTTCGGTCATTCCATATCCTTCGACCAGGTTGCATCCGGTAACTTTTTTCCACCGTTCCGCGACACTGGATTGGACCGCCATGGCTCCTCCAACAGAAACCCTAAGCCCACTAAAGTCACACTTTTCAAATCCGGGATAATTTAACAAAGCATTAAACAAGGTATTTACCCCAGCCATCAGGCTAATTTTATGGTCTTTAAATGCTTTGGCTACAGAGCCAATATCTTTGGCATTGACAATCAGTACGGTATTTGCTCCTATGGACATCATGGCCAAAACATTCACTGCGAAGGCAAAAATGTGATACATGGGAAGTGGAGACAATGCAGTTTCCTGTCTTTCTTTAAGTAAATAACAGATGACTGCTTTAATCTGCATAACGTTTGCCACTAAAGAACGATTGGTTAGCATGGTTCCCTTACTAACTCCTGTGGTGCCCCCGGTATATTGGAGCATAACAACATCATCGAGAGAATGAGTCACAGGGTTAATGGAGAATTTGGCACCTTCGTTCACCGCATGATTAAAACAAATAGTGTTTGGGATATTATATTCAGGAACCATTTTTTTTATGTGCCTTACCATAAAATTGACGATTCCCCCCTTGATTGTTCCAAGCATCTCCCCAATCGATGTGGTAATGACTACTTGGATTTCAGTCTTTGCCATAATTTTTTCGAGGTTGGCCGCGAAGTTTTCAGCGATGACGATGGCTTTTACCCCGGAATCATTGAATTGATATTCCATTTCATATGGGGTATAAAGTGGATTGGTATTCACAATTATCAATCCAGCCCGCATAGCACCAAAAATGGCAATGGGATATTGTAATAAGTTAGGCATCATTAAGGCAATACGATCACCTTGTTTTAGGCCCCGGGAATGTAAATACGCTGCGAAATTTCTAGATCTTTTATCAAGTTCTCCATAGGTGATGGATTTACCCATGAAGGTAAAAGCATTTAATGGTTTGTATTTTTGAAAACTTTCCTCTACAAAGGCCAGCAAAGATGGGTAAGCTTCCGCTACTATGTTGGACGGAACTCCGGGAGGATAATGTTTTAACCAGGGTCTTGATTCCATTTGGGTTGAATTAGTTGGTAAAAATATAAATACAGAGAAGAATTGTGGCAGATATCCTCAGAATGATGGAATTTTATTTTTTCGACTCATCCCAATCAGCATTTTTTGATCTTTGTAAGGAAATGAAAAAAATAGGCTCAATAGATGATTATATGCAGTCAATTCCCTTGTCAAGACAAGAAGAATTGAGTTGGCTCAGACAAGTTATTTTGGAGGAAGTCAAAGGTTTGGAGGAAACTATAAAATGGGGAGCTCCGGTTTATTGTATCAAAGGTAAAAATGTGATGGGCATGGCTGCTTTCAAAAGTTATGTTGGCCTTTGGTTCTTCCAGGGTATTTTCCTGAAGGATCCTTACAAATACTTAGTAAATGCCCAAGAGGGTCGAACAAAAGCTTTGCGACAATGGAGATTTCAGAACTTAGACCAAATGAAACCACTTAAGACCTCTATCATACAATATGTAAACGAGGCCATCCTTAATGCAAAAAGTGAATTAGAAATTAAGCCAGTCCATAAGCTAGACCCAATTGTTCTCCAGTCCGAGTTTGAAGAAAGGCTCAAAGAAACTCCGGTGGCTTATAATTATTTTAATTCACTTCCAAAATCGCATCAAAGGCAGTATGTCGCGTACATTGAAGAGGCTAAAAAGAAGGAAACAAGGTTAAAGAGGGTCGATAAATGTATTTTAATGTTGTTAGAGAGGAATAAGGTAAACCATTGAATTCATTATCGTAAAATTTAGTTTGAAAAACCTGGCACCCCTTAGTATTTCAAAGTCCTGGTATTTTAGCGGAATTAGGGTCATTTAACACGGGATAAAAGAAAATTTTCTTTCTGATAAGAGTATTTGTACTAAATTTGCGCCGCTAAAATTATTTCTTAACCTTTAAAAATGCCAAAATGTTGGACGAAAAAGATTTATTACAAGACGACGACCTGAATCCGGAAGATATCCAGGAATCACTGGACAATCCCGCACTGCTTGAAAAAGACGTGCCTGTTATTGAACTTCTGGAAGAAGAAGTTGCCCTTGAGACCCTCGTCGAAGCCGATGATTATTCCGGCCCTCACGATGAGTTTGACTGGAGTGTAACCAATAAGAATGCAGTCAATTATTCACCTGAAGTTGAACAAAAATATTTAGCCGACTACGATGCTACTTTCAGTACCATCCAGGATGGTCAAGTGCTCCAGGGAGTGGTGGCCAGTGTAACCGGTAATGATGTAATATTTGACATCAGATTTAAATCTGATGGTTTGATTCCACTTTCAGAATTCAGAGAGTTGGATCTAAAACCGGGAGATAAAGTTGAAATTTATGTAGAGCGCACCGAAGATGAACACGGTCACCTTGTTCTTTCCAGGAAGAAAGCAAAGTTGCTTCGTGCTTGGGAAGGTTTGGTGGATTCTTATAAAAACGGTACCATCATTAAAGGTAGCGTCATCAGCAAAACCAAGGGTGGATTGATTGTAGACTGTAACGGACTGGAGACTTTCTTACCGGGTTCCCAAATAGATATCAAGCCTATTGTAGATTATGATGCATATGTTGGAAAAACCATGGAGTTTAAAGTGGTAAAGATTAACGAAACCATCAAAAACGCAGTGGTCTCTCACAAAGCATTGATCGAAGGAGACCTTCAAGAACAAAGAGAGCAAATTATTTCAGGTCTTGAAAAAGGACAAGTGTTAGAGGGAACAGTTAAAAACATTACTGATTTCGGAGCATTTTTAGATCTGGGAGGTGTAGACGGTCTCCTATATATTACAGACATCAGCTGGGGCAGAATTAACCATCCATCTGAAGTTCTGGAGAAAAACCAGAAGATCAATGTCGTGGTACTTGATTTTGATGAAAATAAAAAGAGAATTTCACTTGGTTTGAAACAACTTCAACCTCATCCATGGGATGTTTTACCTGCGGATGTAGTGGAGGGTTCTGTTGTCAAAGGAAAAATAGTGAACATTGAGGACTACGGAGCATTCCTTGAGATTTATCCGGGTGTGGAAGGTTTAATACACGTATCAGAGGTTAATTGGAACAGTCAGCCGGTACATGCAAAAGATTTCTTCTTCCAGGGGCAGGAGTTTGAGGCAAAAGTAGTCACCATTGACCGTGAAGAGCGCAAGATGTCACTCTCCTTAAAACAACTGACTGAAGACCCATGGACGCACGTTCAACAAAACTTCTCAGTAGGAACCAGACACACCGGTGTGGTTAAAAATTTAACTCCATATGGCGTATTTGTAGAGATGGGAGAAGGAATTGGAGGAATGGTTCATATTTCTGACTTAAGTTGGACTAAAAGATTCAACCACCCGTCAGAGTTTACCAAAGTAGGTAATAAACTGGATGTTCAGGTATTGGACATCGACATGGAAAACAGAAAACTTTCGCTTGGCCATAAACAATTGGAGGAGAACCCGTGGGATACTTTTGAAAATGTATTTCCTGAGGGATCTTACCATGAGGCTACTGTACTCCGTAAAGATGACCGAGGCTACACTGTCCAACTTCCATACGGACTCGAAGCTTATGCTCCGATCAAGTTTATGAAAAAAGAAAATGGTCAGAATGCCAATGTTGAAGAAATATTGACCGTAAAGGTTATTGAGTTCAACCGGGATGAAAAGAAGATCATTGTTTCGCACAGCCGATATCTTGAAGATATCAGAAGAGAGGCTGATGATAATGTCCGCAAGGAAAAAGATCAGGAGCGTCAAGTGACCAAAAAGGCAGTTGAAAAACAGCAGTCTAAAGTAGAAATGACCACGCTTGGGGAAATTGAAGGATTTAGTGCCTTAAAAGAACAACTTCAAGAAAGTGCTAAGGCTAAGCTAGAAGCACAGACCAAAGTGGAGGTAAAGGAAGAAGCTAAAGTAGAAGCTCCAGCTACCAATTTATTTAATGAACCTGTTCAAGCTGAAGAAAAACCAAAAGCTAAAGCAGCCAAAGCAGCCAAAGGCGATGACCTTAAAATTATTGAAGGAATTGGACCTAAGATTGCTGAGTTATTGCATGCTGAAGGAGTGGTTACATTCAAGGATCTGGCGGCAACTCCATTAGAAAAATTGAAAGAAGTATTGGAGGCAGCAGGATCCAGGTACCGTATGCACGATCCTACCACCTGGCCAGAGCAAGCCAATCTGGCAGCTGAAGGCAGAATGGATGAGCTAAAAACTCTTCAGGATAGTCTTAAAGGTGGAAAAGTTGAATAAGAAAATTTTTGAGTGATTTATCAAAAGCCTTTGGCCTCTGGCCAAAGGCTTTTTTGTTTAATAATATTGAATAAAGATTAAACAAAATACAATTAACTTTGTCTATGTTTCGAAAAATGAGAAGCTGATTTGATGTCAAATAATAAAATCGCAGTGATAGGTAGTGGGATTGCAGGTATGGCAGCCGCTATAGACCTAGTTTCAAAGGGTTATCATGTAGAGGTTTTTGAAAAGAACAGCAGTCATGGAGGAAGGGGAAGGGCATTTGCAGAGCAAGGATTCGTTTTTGACATGGGGCCAAGTTGGTACTGGATGCCTGAGGTCTTTGAAGATTTTTTTAAGAAACACCATGAAGACCTAAAGGACTATTTTCAGTTGTACAGGCTGGATCCCTCTTATAGAATTTTCTTTCAGGACAGGATTATTGATGCTCCTGCTAAAATGGAAGAAACTTTAAAAATATTTGAAGAAGTAGAAAAAGGCTCATCAGTATTCCTTCAAAAATTCCTGGATGAAGCAAAATATAAGTATGAAGTCGGGATGAAGGAATTTGTCAGGAAACCAGCGCTTAGCATATTTGAGTATCTTGATAAAAGAATTCTAAGAAGTGTTTTGAAGTTACAAATGCTGAAATCTATTGAGCGAGTTATCAATAAAGGAGTCAAGAATCCGAATTTAAGGTCCTGGTTGTCTTTTCCGGTATTGTTTTTGGGCGCCAAACCTTCTGAAACACCTGCGCTCTACAGCTTAATGAATTATGCGGATTTAGTACTTGGAACCTGGTTTCCAAAGGGGGGAATGATAAAATTATTTGATGCTTTTTATCAATTGGCACTTAAGAAAGGGGTGGTCTTTCACTTTAATGCACCGGTTAGAAAAATTAATATTGAGAACAATAGAGTAAATTCCATTATACTGGACGACGATTCGAAAGAATTTGACTTCGTGGTAGCTGCTGCTGATTATCATCACGTGGAGCAATCACTTTTGGATAAACCCTACAGACAATATTCAGAAAGGTATTGGGAGAAAAGAGCAATGGCGCCCGGAAGTCTAATCTTTTATGTTGGGTTGAATATTAAAGCACCAAACCTACTGCACCACAGCTTGTTTTTCGATGCTGATTTTGAGACACATGCGGATGACATATACGTTCATAAAAAGTGGCCAGAAGATCCGTTGTTTTATGTTTGCACCAGTTCTAAAACAGATCCAGACGTAGCACCACCCGGTTGTGAAAATATTTTTATCCTGATGCCTATAGCAGCCGGAATTGAAGATTCACAGGAACTTCGTGAGCAATATTTTGAGATCATAATGTCCCGAATGGCGGAAAAATGCGGCTTAGATTTAAGACCCCATATAATTTACAAGAAATCTTATTGCACAGATAATTTCATAAGCGACTACAATAGTTTTAAAGGAAATGCCTATGGATTGTCAAATATTTTACGACAGACATCACTTTTAAAGCCGAGAATCAGACATAAAAAGGTAAAGAATCTATATTTTGCTGGTCAATTATCTCATCCGGGACCC